>JAPLOK010000344.1 GCA_026400775.1 Alphaproteobacteria bacterium
CAACAGCGAAAACCGCCCTGGCCTTGCGACCAGGGCGGCACAAAAGCAACGCTGCCCGGGCTGGTCAGCCCTTGCGGATGCCGATGCCAGCGAATTTCTTGTTGAACTTGGCGACCTGGCCGCCGGTGTCCATGATGCGCTGCACGCCGGTCCAGGCGGGGTGCGACTTCGGGTCGATGTCCAGGCGCAGCGTGTCGCCTTCCTTACCCATGCAGGAGCGCGTGGTGAAGGCGGTGCCGTCGGTCATGACGACGTTGATGCTGTGGTATTGCGGGTGGATGTCGGGCTTCATCGGGGCGCACTCATGCAATGGGTATGGCAGGGAAAACCCTGCGCGAAGCGAGCCGTATAGGACGGTGCGGGGCGGGGTGCAACCATGCCCGTCAGCTGCCGCGTTCGAATCCTTGCGGCAGGCCGCGTTCGGCCATGTTCAGGGCCTCGGTGAAGGTCTCGCGCGGGGCGATGTTCGTGGCGGCCAGGCTGCGCAGCCGGTCGCCCGCGAAGGGGGCTGGGGCGGGCAGCAGTGTGAAGGCGCCGGAAGGGGCATAGCCGCGCAGCTGTGGCCCGGCATCGACCAACGCGAATCCCGCGGGTGCTGGCCACAGGATCGCCTCCGTGCCGCCGGCGACGCGACCGGTCGGCGGTGCATCGGGTTCGGGGCGCAGACGCAGCACGATTGGCGCGGATGCGACGGCACGCGGCACGGCGGGGCGGGCCGCGCGCAGTGCCGTCCGGCTGCCCGGCGAGACTTGTTCCAGCGTGGCCTCCAGCCGCGCCGCGCGCTGGTCGATGGCGCCGCGGGCGGTGCCGGCGCGGGCCAGGTCACGGCGCATGCGCGACTCCGCGCCAGCGAGGCGGGCGGGCAGGGTGGCGCGTGCGGCAGGCTCGGCCGCGGCATCGGCGCGGATCAGCCTCACCTCGGTCCAACGGCAATACAGCAGCGCGTCGAAGGCGATCTGCATGCGTTCCAGGGCGGCGTTCTCGCGCTCCAGTTCGGCGGCGAGTTCCGCAGGCGTGGGCAGGCCGGCGCGGCGCGGCGGTTGGCTCAGCAGATCGGCGGCATTGACGAAGACCACCACCTGCGGGCCGCAGAGATCCTCGCCAGCCGGGGCTGTGGCCTGTGGCGCGGGCACGCAGCCGGCCAGCAGCAGGGCGGCGCCGAGCGCCAGGGGACGATAAGGCATGCCCCATGCTGCCCGATCGGGGGTCAGGCTTCCAGTTCCTCGCGCAGCATTTCCAGGCGCAGCCATTCCTCTTCGGCCGCGGCGAGTGCGGCTTCCTTCTCGGCCAGCAGCGCCGAGCGCTTGGCGAAGCCTGCGGGGTCCCGCGTGTACAGGTCAGGGTCGGCGAGCCAGCCACGTATCACGGTGATCTCCGCCTGCAATTTCTCCATCGTCGCCGGCAGGGTGGCCAAAGCGTGCTGGTCCTTGAAGGACATGCGCCGCGCGGCAGGCGCTTCGGCGCGCGGTGCCTGTGTGGTCGCGCGCGCCTCCACCACCCGCTCGGCCCCGCGCACGCCATGGCCGCGCTGGGCCACCATGTCGGAATAGCCGCCGGCATATTCCTGCCAGCGCCCATCGCCCTCGAAGGCGATCACGCTGCCGCAGACGCGGTCCAGGAAGTCGCGGTCATGGCTGACGACGATGACCGTGCCCGGATGCTCGGCCAGCAATTCCTGCAGCAGGTCCAGCGTTTCCAGGTCCAGGTCGTTGGTCGGTTCGTCCAGCACCAGCAGGTTGGCCGGTGCCGCCAGCGCGCGCGCCAGCAGCAAGCGCCCGCGCTCGCCGCCCGAGAGCAGCCGCACCGGCGTGCGCGCCTGTTCGGCCAGGAACAGGAAGTCCTTCATGTAACCCACGACGTGGCGGCGTTCGCCATTCACCTCGACCATCTCGCCCGCGCCGCCGGTCAGCACATCGGCCAGGGTGCGGTTGGAATCGAGTTCGGCCCGCGCCTGGTCCAGCACCTGCATGGACACCATCGCGCCCAGCCGCACCTCCCCCGAATCGGGTGCGAGCCTGCCGGTCAGCATGGCCAGCAGCGTGGATTTGCCCGCGCCATTCGGCCCGACGATGCCCACGCGGTCGCCGCGCATGATGCGGGTGGAGAACTCGCGCACCACCGGCTTGTCGTAGTGCTTCTCGATGCCGCGGGCCTCGATGACCAGGTTGCCGCTCATCTCCGCGTTGCTGGCCGCGAGCTTCGAGACGCCCTGGGGCTTCAGCCGCTCCCGATGCTTCTCGCGCAGCGAGCCCAGACCGGCCAGGCGCTTCACATTGCGCTTGCGCCGCGCGGTGACGCCATAGCGCAGCCAATGCTCCTCGCGGACGATCTTGCGGGCGAGCTTGTGCGCGTCGCGCTCCTCCTCCTCCAGCACCGTGTCGCGCCATTCCTCGAAATGCGCGAAGCCGCGTTCCAGGCGGCGGGTGGTGCCGCGATCGAGCCAAACCATCGCGCGCGACAGGCGTTCCAGAAACCGCCGGTCATGGCTGATGACGACCAGCGCCCCGCGATAGGCCGCGAGCGCGCCTTCCAGCCATTCGATTGCCGGCAGGTCCAGATGGTTGGTCGGCTCATCCAGCAGCAGCACATCCGGGTCGGGCGCCAGCACGCGGGCCAGGGCAGCGCGCCGCGCCTCGCCGCCCGAGAGCCTGGCCGGCGCCTCATCGCCGGAAAGGCCGAGTGCCGTCATCCATTGGCGCGCCAGATGCGGCGGGTCGGCCGGGCCAAGGCCCGCCATCACATAGGCATCGACATCCGGATAGGCCGACAGGTCCGGCTCCTGTTCCAGATAGCGCAGCGTGGTGCCTGGCTGCAGGAAGCGCGTGCCGCCATCGGGCACGTGCAACCCGGCTGCCACGCGCAGCAGCGAGGATTTGCCCGAGCCATTGCGCCCGACAAGTGCCACCCGCTCCCCGGGTGCCACGGACAGCGAAGCACCCGCCAGCAAGGGCGTCGTGCCGAAGGTGGCGTGGATATCGGTCAGCAGCAGCAGCGGCGGTTCGGCCATGCGCGGGCGATGCGGCGCGCGGGCGGCCGCGTCAACCCAGGCGTGCAATCCATGCTTCCCTTTTGCTGCGATGTGAGGATAGGCTTGCGCATGGAATTCGGCCTATTCGACCACATGGATCATGGACCAGGCACCCTGGCCCAGGACTACGAAACCCGCCTGCGCCTGGCCGAAGCCGCCGAGGCGCAGGGCTTCACGCGCTTGCACATCACCGAACACCACGGCACGCCGCTGTCGGTCTCGCCCTCGCCCTCGGTGTTCCTGGCCGCGTTGTCGCAGCGCACGCGGCGGCTGCGCTTCGGCCCGCTGGTCTATCCGCTGCCGCTCTATGACCCGCTGCGCCTTGCGGAGGAAATCTGTATGCTGGACCAACTCTCCGGCGGGCGGTTCGAACTCGGCGTGGGGCGCGGTGCCTCGCCCTATGAGCTGGCCTTCATGGGCATGAATGCCGCCGAGGCCCAGCCGCGCTTCGATGAGGCGTTGGAATTGCTGCTGCAGGCGCTGCGCAGCCAGGGTAGCCGCATCCGCTTCGACGGTGCCTTTTACCAGGCCCATGACGTGCCAGTGACCATGGCGCCTGTGCAGGAGCCGCACCCGCCCTTGTGGTATGGCGCGACACGCGTCGAGAGCATTCCACGCCTGGCCGCGCGCGGCTTCAACATCGTCAGCAGCCATGCCGCAGCCCCGATGCGTGCGCTGACCGACGCCTATCGCGCCGCCTGGAACAGCGAAGCAACGCTGCCGCGCATGGGCATCAACCGCCATACCGTGGTGGCCGAGACCGATGCCGCCGCCTTGGCGCTGGCGCGCCGCGCCTATGCCGCCTGGCACCGCAGCTTCACCCATGTCTGGCGCCTGCTGGACGCCATGCCGCACACCATGGTCTTCCCCGATGATGTGGAAACCCTGATCGCCCGCGGCCAGGCGCTGGTCGGCAGCCCGGCGACCGTCCGCGCGGCACTCGCGCTGCAGGTGACGCAAAGCGGTTGCAACTATGTCGTGGTGCGCTTTTGCTTCGGCGACATGACGGCCGATGAGGCGCTGGGTTCGCAAGCGCTCTTCGCGCGCGAGGTCATGGGCGAATTCGCACAACAGGCGGTCGCGGCGGAGTAGCCCCTCGCGGTTTCGAAAACCTCTGCTAATCTTCTGTGACACAGCGTCCGTAAGGATGTCGCAATGGATATCGGGCCGCCGAAGCAGGCCCCCATCGAGACCCGCACCCGGCGATGGCCGGCGCGGGGCCGGCTGCGCCTCTGGGCGCTGTTGGCGCTGGTCGCCATCGGAAGCGTCGGCGCCGGCCGCTGGGTGCATTGGCACCTGACGCATGTGGTGCTGGACGATGCCCGCGTCGCCTCAGACATGGTGATGCTGGCCAGCCGCGTGCCGGGCTGGGTGCATTCGGCGCCGGTGACTGCCGGCGACCGTGTGGCTGCGGGAGCGACGCTGGTGCAGATGGATGCGCGCGATGCAGCACTCGTGCTGGAGGAATTGGAGGCCAGGCTTGCGGGCATCGCTACCCGCCGCGCCGAATTGCAGGCCCGCCGTGCGCAGCTTGAAAGCCAGACCACGAGCCAGCGCGCCGCTGCCGCCGCGCGGCTGGATGCGGTGCGCGCCGCCCTGCCGGCCGCGGAGGCCGAGCGCGTCTTTGCCGAAGCCGAACTGCTCCGCGCGCAACGCCTGAACGCCAGCGGCAGCGGCACGCAACAACGCCTGGAGCAGTTGCGCACCGGTGCTGAGACCGCGAGGCAACGTGTATTGGTGACCGAGGCTGATCTGCGCCAGGCCGAAGCGCAGCTCGCCACCGCTGAGGCCGGCGCCCAGGAATTGCTGGTGATCGACCGCCAGCTGGAATCGCTGGCCCCGCAGGCGCGCGAATGGACGGCGCAGCGGGACCGTGCGGCCATCGACCTCGCCGACCGCACGCTGCGCATGCCCTTCGCTGGCGTGGTGGACCGGATCTTTGTGGATCCCGGCGAATATGTGCTGGCAGGCCAGCGCATCATCCTGGTGCACAGCCCCGCCGAGATCCGCATCGAGGCCAATGCGCGCGAAACCGAGGTGCGTTTCTTCAGCCCCGGCACCCCGGTGCGCGTGACGGTGGATGCCTGGCCAGGGCGTGAATTCCCCGGCGTCGTGGACCGCGTGATCCAGGCCGCGACCAGCGAATTCGCATTGCTGCCCAGCCCGAACCCTTCGGGCAATTTCACCCGCATCACCCAGCGCATGCCGATCCGGGTGCAGCTCGACCCACCGCCACCGCCGGGGCTGCTGCGGCCGGGGATGCTGGCCCGGGTGGAGGCGGCGGCACGTGAGTGATCCCGGCCCGCGGGGACCGCAAAGCGTCGAGGCGCTGTTCGCCCGCTACGGCCCGCAATACCGCTGGTGGGTGGCTCTGACAGCACTCACCGGCACTGTCTCCTGCATCCTGTCCTCCACCATCGTGGTCGTGGCGCAGCCCGACATCATGGGCGCGCTGGGCATGGGGCATGAGGAGGGGCAATTGCTGGCCACGGGCTTCCTGGCCGCCAATACCGGCTTCATGCTGCTGAATGCCTGGGCGGTGGAACGCTTCGGCTTCCGCCAGACCTATGTGTGGTCGATCGCACTCTTCATCGCGGCCTCGATCATCGCGGGGCTGACCAACAGCGCGATGGTGATGGTGGCAGCCCGCATCGCGCAGGGCGCGACCGCGGGGCTTTTGCAGCCGCTGTCGATGCAGATCATCTTTCTGGTGTTCCCGCCCGAACGGCGCGGCACGGCGATGGGCATGTTCAGCTTCGGCGTGGTGATGGCGCCCGCCACCGGCCCGGCGCTGGGCGGTGTGCTGGTGGATGCGTTTTCCTGGCATGCGGTGTTCTTCCTCTCGCTGCCGACGGCGCTGCTGGGCCTGGTGATGGGGGTGTTCTTCATGCCCGGGCGGCTGGCGAGCGGCCCCGCGAAACCCTTCGACTGGCTGGGTGCTGCGCTGCTGGCGGTGGCCATCGGCATGCTGCTGGCGGGCCTGACCGAAGGCCCGCGCGAGGGCTGGTTGTCCGACACCGTGATCACCCAGCTGGTGATCGCGGCGGTGGCATCAGCGGGCTTCATCGCCTGGCAGGCCATCACGCCGGCGCCGCTCATGAATCTGCGTGTCTTCGCCCATGGCGGCTTCGCTGCGGCGGCCTTGGTGGCCTTCATCTATGGCGGCGCGATCTTCGGTTCGACCTATCTGCTGCCGCTGCTGGCACAGCTGGTGCAGGGCTATACGCCCACGCGCAGCGGGCTGTTGCTGATGCCCGGCGGCCTGGTGGTGGCCTTCGTCTTCCTGGTCGCGGGGCGGCTGTCGGATGTGATCCCGCCCTGGATTCCCATCACGCTCGGGCTTGCAATCTTCGCCGTGTCATCATGGCTGATCGGCGCGGTCGGCACCGAGACGGAGTTCTGGACGCTGGCGATCTGGATCCTGATCGGCCGCATCGGGCTGGGACTGGTGATGCCCAACATGAATGTGGGTGCGATGCGCGCGCTGCCGCCCAGCATGATCGGGCAGGGCGCGGGGGCGATCAATTTCTGCCGCATGCTGGGCGGCGCCTTCGGCACCAACCTGTTGGCGGTGCTGCTGGAACGCCGCACGCAATACCACGCCGATGTGCTGCATGGCGCACTCGAAGGCGGGCCCATCGCGATCGAGACCCGCCGGCTGCTGGAAGGTCTCTACACGCAAGGCGGCCTGCCCGAGGTCATCCGCCGCGACGCCGCGCAGGATTTCATGCTGCGCATGCTGGAGGCGCAGGCGATGCTCGATGGCTTCCGCGATGCCTTTCTGGCGGTGGGCGTGATCTGCCTCGCGGCGCTGCTGCCGGCGGTGACAATGCGACAGCGCCCGCCAGGGGCGACGCGGCCGACCTAGTCTTTGAATAATTCGAGATAAAAAATGAACTTTGAGATTGATAAAGAAGCCCATATTTATTGAATTTTGTTGATATTTTTATTTCAATCTTACCACAGAGCGGACCAAGCGACGGCCCATTATTTTGAGATTGACCCTTTTCAGCGATTCGGTCTGAGATGATGACCTCGCAAGAAGGATCGTTGGCCATGGCACGTCTGCGCCTTTTCATCCTGCTCTTTGGCACGCTGGTTGCGCCCGGCCCTGCATGGTCGCAACCGACTTCCATGAGAGATGGGCTGCTCGGGGCGTGGCTGTTCGTGTCCGTGGTCAGCCAGAGCGATGACGGCACGCGGGCCGAGCCATTTGGCCCGAATCCTAAGGGCATCATCATCTTCAGCCCCGATGGACGTTTCTCTCTGTTCCAATCGACCGCGGAGATCCCTCGGCTTGCCGCGAATGATCGTGCACGGGCTTCTCCGGAAGAAGCCATGCGGGTCGTCCGCGATTCCATCGCCTACTACGGTACCTTCACAGTGAATGAGGCCGCGCGGGAGTTCTCGCTCACTCTGGAGGGCAGCACCTACACGAACCTCATGAGCAGCACTCCCCAGCGCCGGATCCTCGCCACGCTCACGCCGACAGAATTGGCGTTCAGCAATCCGCGGACCCCGAGTGGCCTCACGCTCCACACCGTCTGGCGGAGGGCGCCGGCCCAGTAAGGCGGTGACTCGGACGTTGCGTTCGCCTTGAATCGTGACGAACACAATGGATCGGCATTCGAGCGGAATGCCGTGTCACGGTCGCGATTGCTGCGTGGTCTAGAGCACGTTCTGACCAGCTTGAATCAAGCTGGTCGGAAGACCGTGCTCTAGAAGCATAGCTGCTAGAGCAGCTTATGTCCGATCGGCTGAACCGCGTAGCGGTTCAACCCGATCTGACGCTGCTCTAGCCATGCCGGCGCGCTGCGGCCAACATGCCCGCCGGAGGGCAAAGCCATGATGACATTGGATTTCACCGGCAAGCGTGTGGTGGTGGCCGGCGGCAGCCGCGGCATCGGGCGCGCCTGCGCCGCACTCTTCGCCGAGGCCGGCGCCAGCGTCTCCATCTGCGCGCGCAGCGAGGGCCCGCTGCGCGAGACGGCCAACGCCATCGGCGCGCATGCGGCGGTGTGCGATCTGGCCGATGGGGCGGCCATCAAGCACTACATCGCCGAAGCGGCCGCCGCACTCGGCGGGATCGATGTGCTGGTCAACAACGCCTCTGGCTTTGGTGCCGCCGATACCGAGGAAGGCTGGGCCGCCAGCCTGAATGTGGATGTTATGGCCACCACGCGCGCCAGCCGCGAGGCGGTGCCGCATATGGGCCAGGGCGCGTCGATCGTGAATGTCAGCTCGATCTCGGGCTTCCGCCCCTCGCTGCGCACGCCGGCCTATGCGGCGGTGAAGGCGCTGCTGATCAACTTCACCCAGAGCCAGGCGGCGGCGCTGGCCAAGCAGGGCATTCGTGTCAATGGTGTGGCACCCGGCTCCATCGAGTTCCCGGGCGGTTCGTGGGAAGCCCGTCGCACCTCCGACCCCGCGCTGTACAACCGCATCCTGGGCAGCATTCCCTTCGGGCGCCTGGGCACACCGGAGGAGGTGGCGCAGGTGGTGCTGTTCCTCGCCAGCCCCTTCGCCGGCTGGGTCACGGGGCATACCGTCGTGGTCGATGGCGGGCAGTTGTTGAGCTAAGCCTGGACCGCCGCGCCGCGTTCCAGCATCGCGGTGATCGCGGCGTCATCGCAGCCCGCCTCGCGCAGCACATCGCGCGTGTGCTCGCCCAGCCGCGGGGCGGGCAGGTGTTCGTCGCGCATGCCGCCCGAGAAGCTGTTGGCAATGCGTGTGCGGCGGATGCGCCCTTCGGTCGGGTGCTCGACGCTCTCGATGAAATTCACCGCCTTCAGGTGCTCATCTTCCAGCAGGCCTTCGAGCGTGTTGTAGGGGCCGGCCGGCACATCCTTCTCGCGGAAGATGGCGAGCCATTCGGCGCTGGTCTTTTCCAGCAGCGCGGCGTGGCGCAGCGCGAAGTAGTCGGGCGTGTTCTTGGTGCGCGCGGCGACCGAACAGAAGCGCGGATCACCGCGCAGTTCCGGCCGCCCGATCGCCTCGAAAAATGCGAAGGCCTGCGGGTCGGTATTGGCGGACAGGCTGATCCAGCCATCCTTGGTTTTGAGCGGCTGGCCCAGCGGCGAGAGCAGCCGCGCATCGCCCGACGGGCCCGTCGGCGGGTCAAAGGTCATGCTGCCCATGTGTTCGCTCAGCACGAAGCTTGCGATGTTCTCCAGCATGGGCACTTCGATGATCTCTCCCCTGCCGGTGCTGGCGCGGCGGAACAGCGCGAAGCCGATGGACTGCGCGGCGACAAGCCCGGTGATGTGGTCGGCCATCACCATCGGCACATAGCGCGGCTCGCCGGTGCTGCGTTCGAAGGTGGCGGACACGCCGCCCGCGGCCTGGATCACCGTGTCATAGACCGGGCGCTCATTATACGGCCCGCCAAAGCCGAAACCCAGGATCTGGCAGCCGATCAGCCGCGGATGCAGCGCGCAGAGCGCCGGTACGTCGAGGCCCATTCGTGCCAGTGACGAAGGGCGGATGTTGGACACGAACACATCGATCGTACCGGCCAGGTCGCGCAGTGCGGCCTGTGCCTGCTTGTCCCGCAAATCCAGGCACACCGCGCGCTTGTTGCGGTTGAAGTTGAGGAACTTGCCGCTCATGCCGGGGTTGCGCCCGGTGCCGCCCAGCTGGCGCAACAGGTCGCCGCCCGGCGCCTCGACCTTGATCACATCCGCCCCCTGGTCTGCCAAGGTGCGGGTGCAGATCGGCCCCACCACCACGCTCGTCATGTCCAGCACGCGGATTCCCGCCAGAGGTCCTGCCATCACGTCCACTCCCCAAGCTGAGCAACTTGCAGCGAAGCGGCCGGCGCGTGAAGCTGCCCGGCATGTCACGCATCGTCATTGTCACCGGTGCCGCCCAGGGCATCGGCTTTGCCATCGCCGAGGGCTTCGCCGTGCGCGGCGATCATGTCGTGATTGCCGACCCCAGGGGGGCCGCGACCGCCGCCGCGACCCTGCCGCGCGCCATCGGCGTGGGCTGCGATGTGGCCGACCCCGCCAGCGTCGACGCCATGGTGGCCGAGGTGATGGCGCGCCACGGCCGCATCGATGTGCTGGTGAACAATGCCGGCATCTTCACCTCCCTGCTGCCCGGCCCGCTGGAGGAGATCACGCCCGAGGCCTGGCGGCGCGTCATGTCTGTCAATGTCGACGGGCTGTTCCACACCGCCCGCGCCGTGGTGCCGCACATGAAGGCGCAAGGGCAGGGCGCGATCCTGCATATCGGCAGTGCGACGGCCTTCAAGGGCAA
>JAPLOK010000020.1 GCA_026400775.1 Alphaproteobacteria bacterium
CGTGGATGTGGGCGTGAAGCCGCACCCGCTGTTCATGCGCGAAGGCCCCAACATCATGGTCCGCGTGCCCTTGCGCATGACGCAGGCAGCGCTCGGCGGGCAGATCGAGGTGCCCAGCATCGATGGCGGCCGCACCCGCGTCACCATCCCCGCCGGCACCCAGACGGGCGAGAATTTCCGCCTGCGTGGCAAGGGCTTCTCGGTGCTGCGCAACACCGCGCGCGGCGACATGTATGTGCAGGTCAGCGTCGAGACGCCGCAGAACCTGACGCCCAAGCAAAAGGAATTGCTGGAAGCCTTCGAGGCCGAGGCGGCGAAGGGCGGCAAATCCTCGCCGGAAAACGAAGGCTTCTTCGCCCGGGTCAAGGAGTTCTGGGACGGCTTGGGCCGATAGAACAATACCAGGGAGGATAACGGCGAATGATCCACGAACTGCGCATCTATCATTGCGTGCCCGGCCGCCTGCCAGCGCTGCTGCGCCGCTTCGAGACGATCACACTGCCCATCTGGCAACGCCATGGCATCCGCCAGGCCGGCTTCTGGACCGTCGCCATCGGCGGTTCGAACCAGGATCTCTACTATCTGCTGGCTTGGGAATCCCTGGCCGAGCGTGAGACCAAATGGAACGCCTTCGCGGCCGATCCTGAATGGCTGACCAAGCGCGCGGAGACGGAGCGTGACGGCCCCATCGTCGCCTCGCTCGAAAACATGATCCTGACGCCGACGGCGTTTTCAGCCCTGCGCTGAGGCGCTGCGGCACGTCAGAGTCCGATCTGATCAGGCTGAATCAGCCTGATCGGTGAATCGGCCTCGCAGCAATGGCTAGAGTTGTTTCTCTGAAGCCAACTGCAGAGAAAAAACTCTAGGCGGCGTGTCCATGCACGCACCATTGCGGCCAAGCGCAGAGAGCCTGGCACGGCTCTTGCTTAACACTTCGTTATGCCGGGGTTTCCGGGCTGGATCGCGCGTCATCTGCCTTTCATTTGGGCAGGGCCGCGCTCTGCAAGTGCACAAGGAGAGCATGATGAACCGTCGCCAACTTCTCACCGCCGCCGCCGCGGTCCCCGCAGCACTGGCAGCGCCCGCGCTGGCGCAGACCGCCTGGCCGACGCGCGGCTCGATCCGCCTGATCGCGCAATTCCCCCCCGGCGGCCTGGTGGACACCATGTCTCGCCTGGTGGCGCCCGTCATGCAGCAGATGCTGGGCCAGACGGTGCTGGTGGAAAACCGCGCCGGTGCTGGCGGCGTGATCGGCACGGATTTCGTGGCCAAGGCACCGGCGGATGGCTACACGCTGCTGGTCAGTCATGCCTCGGTGCATGTCTATGGCGCAGCGACCCTGCCGACCATGCCGTTCCACCCGATCGATGACTTCACCCATATGGGGATGCTGGTGGAGGCCGCGAACATCCTGCTGGTGCGCGCGCAATCCCCCTTCCAGACGCTGGCGCAGTACATCGAGGCGGCCCGCCGCCAGCCGGTGCGCTACGGCTCCTCGGGCATCGGCTCGGCGCCGCATCTGCTGGGTGAGATGCTCAAGGGCGCGGCCAATACGCCGCAGCTGGACCATGTGCCGTATCGTGGCAGCGCGCCAGCCATGCAGGATCTGCTGGCCAACCAGATCGAGAGCATGATCGACCCGATCACCACCAATGTGCAGCAGCTGCGCGACGGTTCGCTGCGCGCGCTGGCAGTGTCGAGCCCGCAGCGCCTGCCGGCCTTCCCCAACATCCCGACCTTCGCGGAGCTGGGCTTCCCGACGCTGACCAGCGCGCAATGGCTGGGCCTGTCCGCGCCGCGCGGCCTGCCGGCCGAGATCACCCAACGCCTGACGGCGATGATCCCGCAGATCCTGGCCAACCCGACGCTGCTAGCGCGCTGCAATGAATTGCAGACCCTGCCGCGTGACCCGAGCCCGATCGGTGCGGATTTCGTGAACGTGATCCGCGCCGAGGTCGCGCATTGGACCGCCATCGCGCGCGCCAACAACATCGTGGCTTCATGATGCCCTCAAATGCCGGGCGCGCGCGAGCGCGCTTGGCTTCCGCCGCACGGCGGACATCGCAGATGGCAGTGCCTTATCGGCGGCGGCGGGCGCGATGCGCCCGCATTCTCGTCAGGCCGTTCTGATCTTTGATGGCGCGTCAGGGCGCGCCCTTCCCGACAACCATCAACCACCGGGCTTCCCATGGATATCGGCGTCTTCATACCCATCAACAACAATGGTTGGCTGATCTCGGAGAATGCTCCGCAGTACATGCCCAGTTTCGAGCTGAACAAGTCCGTCACCCAGAAGGCCGAGGCCTATGGGATGGATTTCGCGCTCAGCATGATCAAGCTGCACGGCTTCGGCGGGAAGACGCAATTCTGGGACCACGGACTGGAATCCTTCACCCTGATGGCGGGCCTCGCGGCGGTCACCAAGCGCATCAAGCTCTTCGCCTCCACCGCGGTCCTGACCATCCCACCCGCCATCGTGGCGCGCATGGCGGTCACCATCGACAGCATTTCCGGCGGGCGCTTCGGGGTGAACATCGTCTCGGGCTGGCACAAGCCGGAATACAGCCAGATGGGCCTGTGGCCGGGCGATACGCATTTCGGCAAGCGCTACGACTATAGCACCGAATACGTCACCATCCTGCGCGAGCTGTGGGAGCAGGGCGAGAGTGATTTCAAGGGCGAGTACTTCCAGATGGATAAGTGCAAGCTCTCGCCGCGCCCGGCCAAGCCGATCCAGATCGTCTCGGCGGGCCAGTCGGACCGCGGGATGGAATTCGGCGCGCAATACGCCGACTTCAACTTCTGCCTGGGCGAATGCGTGAACGACCCGCAGAAATGCGCCTCCGTTCCGGCCCGCGTGCTCAAGCATGCGGAAAAGACCGGCCGCAATGTCGGCGCCTATATGCTCTACATGGTCATCAGCGCCGAGACCGACGCCGAAGCCATGGCCAAGTGGGACAGCTACGAAAAGGGTGCCGACCGCGCGGCGCTCACGCATCTGCTCGGCCAGGCGGCGCAGGATGTGAACACGGAAGCGACCTCGATGGCCGCGGCTGTGCAGCGCAACCCCTCGCCCATCAACTTCAACATGGGCACCATCGTGGGCAGCTACGCCACCTGCGCGCGCCTGCTGGACGAAGTGGCGGCCATGCCGGGTGTCGCCGGCATCATGCTCTGCTTCGATGACTTCATCGGCGGCATGGATGCCGTCGGCCAGAAGATCCAGCCGCTGATGCAATGCCGCCAGGACCGCCTGACCGCCGCGGCTTGAGGCTCCATTAACCTGGCAGTGTCATCCGATGCGGGTGGCACTGCCTGACCCCGCAACC
>JAPLOK010000077.1 GCA_026400775.1 Alphaproteobacteria bacterium
CGTCGATGCCGTCCGGCAGGCTGGCGTCGAGGGCCACCCTCAGCTGCTCGAGGTCGACGCGGACCGCCAGGCTGATCTCGACGTACTCCGCCTCCGACGCCACCCCGGTCGGCGCCGCTCCCACCCAGCTGATCTTGGGGTGCGGGGAGAACCCGGCGCTGTACGCCATCGGCACCTGCGCACGGCGCAGGGCGCGCTCGAAGGCGCGGGCGATGTCCCGGTGGCTGGTGAACCGCAGCCGGCCGCGCTTGGTGTAGCGCAGCCGCAGCTTCTGCACGGTGGCCTTCACCACCATCTCGGAGGCGAATTCCATGCCTGGCGAACGCAGGCCAAGGGCCAGGATCGACTCCCGGTCGAAGCCACGCAGGCCGCAATGGAAATCCCGCACGGGGCTGCCGAAGAAGACGCGCCCGATCGTGGTCAGCACCGGGTTGCCCAGATAGCGGTGCAGGGGCGGCATCGCACCTGGCGCAATCCCGCCCAGGAAGCGGTTGCCCATGACCAGCTGGTGCCCCTCGCGCAGTTTTTCCACGAAGGGATCCAGGCTGGTGAAGTCATAGCTGTCATCGCTGTCGCCCATGATGACGAAGCGGCCGCGCGCGGCCTCGATGCCGGTGATGAGTGCTGCGCCATAGCCTCGGCGGGGCACATGGACCACGCGCGCGCCGAGGCCGCGGGCGATGTCCTGGCTGCCATCGGTGCTGCCATTATCGGCGATCAGCACCTCACCATGCACGCCACTGCGCGCGAGATAACCCATGGCCTTGGCGATGCAATTCGCCAGTGTCTCCGCCTCGTTGAGGCAGGGCATCAGGATGGTCAGTTCCAGGGGCGCGGGCGGCGCCTCGGCGGGGCGGTCTTCAAGGACGAATGACATAGTACCGTCTATGGCTGTCCAAGATGGCGCAATAAAGGCCGCGGCGTGATCTATTCCGGCTGCGCGCCCGAAATCCGTACCATTTCCGCCCAGATCGGCGCTTCGCGTGCCAATCGTGTTGCCAGTTCATCGGGGCCGGAGCCGAGCAGCCGCGCGCCCATGCCGATGGCGCGCTGTTGCAGCGCTGTATCGGCGAAGGCGGCGCGGATTTCGGCAGCCAGGCGCTCGATGACCGGCCGCGGGGTTTCGCGCGGGGCGGCCCAGAGATGCCAGGGCCCGACGGACAGGCCGGCCATGCCGGCCTCGGCCATGGTCGGCACATCCGGCAGTGCGGGCCAGCGCTGGGGCAGGGCGACGGCCAGCGCCCGCACCCCGCCAGACTGGATGACGCCGACATAGGAAGCGAGGTTGTCCACCGCGAATTGGATATCGCCCGAGAGCAAGGCAGGGATGGTTTGCGCCGCACCGCGGAAGGCGATGTGCTCGGCGCGCAGCCCGGCTTGGGCTGCGAGATAGGCGCCGGAGAGATGGATGGTGGTGCCCACACCCGAAGAGCCGTAGCTGACTCCCTGCGGGCGCACGCGCGCCCAGGCGATGAACTCGGCCAATGTGCGCACCGGCAATTGCGCCGGCACCACGGCCACATTCGGCAGGTCCCACATCTGCGAAATCCAGGCGAAATCGCGCATCGGATCATAGGGCAGGCGGGTGAAGAGA
>JAPLOK010000466.1 GCA_026400775.1 Alphaproteobacteria bacterium
CAGGGTTTCGGGTTCCGCCAGCGCCGCGTTCAGGATGGTGTTGATGCGGCTCACGATGGGTGTGGCCAGGCCCGCGGGGCCGAACACCGCCCACCAGCCCTCGACATTGATCTGCGGAAAGCCGCCCTCGGCGAAGGTCGGCACCGCGGGCAGCAGTGCACTGCGCCCATCGCCGGTGATGCCCAGGCCCAGCATGGTACCGGCCTCGACATGCGGGCGCACGAACTGGGTGTGGTAGAACATCGCGTCCAACTGGCCCGAGAGCAGATCCGTCACCGCACGCGCGCCGTCGCGATACGGCACATGCGTGGTGCTCACCCCCGCCTCGGCCAACAACGCATGCGCCAGATGCCCGGTGGTGCCGGTGCCCGGCGTGCCGATCGAAAGGGTCCGGCTGCGCGCCAGCGCCACGAAATCGGCCATGCTGCGCGGCCCCAATGCGGGACGCACCACCAGCAAAATCTTGGTCTTGGAATGCGCCACGACCGGCGTGAAATCGCGCATCGCGTCATAGCCCAGGCCGCGCATCATGTGCGGGTTCACCGCATGCGTGCCGATCACGCCCAGCAGCAGCGTGTGCCCATCCGCGGGCGCCTGCGCCACGGCCTGCGCGCCGATGGTGCCGCCCGCACCGGCACGATTATCCACCACCACCGCATGGCCGTTCAGCCCGCGCGAGAGCTGCTGCGCGATCATCCGGCCGATGATGTCGGTGCTGGTGCCGCCGGCGAATGGCACGACCAGGCGGATAGGCCGGTCGGGCCACACCGGCTGCGCGACAGCGGGCAAGGCCAGCCCTGCGGCCAGCAGATGGCGGCGCTTCATGGCGCATTCTCCTCCCTAGAGATGGCCGCAGCCTCGCACAACAGCCGGCCCTGGTGCAAAGCAATGCAGTTGCCGGGGATGGCCTGCGTAAAGCTGTGGCCGGCATCGGCAAGCCGGCCCAGCACGCGGTCCAGCTGCGCCATGGCAGCCGGTAGCAGGTCATGCAGCACCATGACCAATGGTTCGCGCGCGGCGGCGGCCATGGTCTGGGCGCGGGCGGGCCAGCCATCCGCATCATCCCAGTCGCGCGGCACGGCGTTCCACAGTGCCACCGTATAGCGCTCCCGTTGAAGGTGGCGCAGCGCGGCAGCGTGCAGCAGATGCGGACCCAAAGCGCCGCCGCCGCCATGCGGGCGAAACAGGCGTTGCGTGTTCAGCACGCCCAAAGCCGCCTCGGCGCGGATGATTTCGGCCACCGCTTCATCGCCTGCGCGCAGCCCCAGCGGCACGCCATGGGAGAAGCTGTGATTGCCGACGAGATGCCCCTGCGCGACCGCGCGTTCGGCCAGCGCCCGCCGCACCGGGTCCAGCAGCTTCTGGCCGATGACGAAAAACGTCGCGCTGATGCCGCGCCGCGCCAGCACCTGCAGCACGGCCGGCGTCACACCCGGTTCGGGGCCATTATCAAAGGTCAGGCAGATGGGCTGCATGGCGGCGGTTTTATCACTAGACTGAGCGCATGGACGACAAGACCGCAGAAACCCTCGCCCGCAGCGCCGGCCTCGACCGCGCCTGGAACAACCACCGCGCGGATGTGCTCGACGCGCTCGCGACACTGGAGCGCCACCGGCGCAACCTGCCGCGCGTGAAGGATGAGACTCAGGAACCGGTCCCCGCCTGGGCGCCGCGGCCATGAACCCGCATGAGCTTACCATCGCCGAGGCCGGCGCGCTGATCGCAGCCCGCAAGCTCGCGCCATCGGAACTTCTGGCCGATTGCCAGTCGCGCATCGCCGCCCTGAACCCCAGGCTCAACGCCGCCATCCGCATCCTACCCGCCGATGCGCGCGCGCTGGATGACGAAGCCCCGCGCGGCCCGCTGCATGGCATCCCCATTGGCGTGAAGGACATCATCGACATCGCCGGCGAGCCGACCACCTGCCACTCGCGCCAGCGCCTCGGTCATGTGGCAGCCGCAGATGCCGCCGTCATCACCCGCCTGCGCGCGGCGGGCGCGGTGTTCCCGGCCAAGCTCGCCACCCATGAATTCGCGATCGGCGGCCCGGCCTTCGACCTGCCCTTCCCGCCCGCGCGCAACCCCTGGAACACGGCGCATCATCCGGGTGGCTCATCCTCCGGTTCGGGCGCCGCCGTCGCATCGCGCATGGTGCCTGGCGCGCTGGGCACCGATACCGGCGGCTCCGTGCGTCACCCCGCGAGCCATTGCGGCATTGTCGGGCTGAAGGCCACCTATGGGCTGGTCCCGCGCGAGGGCGTGTTTCCGCTGGCCTTCTCGCTGGACCATGTGGGCCCGATGGCGCGCACGGTGGAAGATGCCGCGATCATGCTCGAAGCCATGGCCGGCGACAGCTTCCGTGAGGCGCTGCATGACGGGCTGCGGGGGCTGCGCATCGGCTATGTCCGCCACTTCCATGAAGCCGACCAACCCGCCTCCCCGGACATGGCGGCGGCCATCAACGAAGCCGCGCGGCTGCTGGCCGCTGAGGGCGCTTCGCTGCGCGACATCACCCTGCCCTCGCTGAATGAATTCGCCGCCGTCAACCGCACGATCCTCTATGCCGAGAGCAGTTCCATCCACGCCGAATGGCTGCGCGACGCGCCGGAGAAATACGCAGGCCTAACCCGCCGCCGCCTGCTGCCCGGCATGTTCCTGCCCGCGCACGAACATGTCCGCGCCACGCGCGCGCGCGGCCCGCTGGCCGATGCCGTCAACGCCGCCTTCCGCGAGGTGGATATCCTGCTCACCGCCTCCTCCATGGACCCTGCCTGCCGCATCGATGACGCGGAGGCGGTGGAACTCACCTACCCCCGCCAGGCGCGCACGCCGTTCAACGTCACGGGCCACCCCGCGCTCACCCTCATGGCCGGTCTTTCGGCCGGCGGCCTGCCGCTCTCCATCCAGCTCGTCGCACCCGCCTTCGCCGAGGCACGGCTATTCCGCGCCGCTCGCGGTTATGAGCGCGCCGCCGGCTGGATGGGCAAGGCACCACCCGTGTGAAGCGCAGCGACGTCCTGTTCGTGGTGGGCTTCAGCGCGGAGGCCGCGCTGCTGCCGCCCGATGCGCGCGTGATCTGCGCCGCCGCCAACCCCGCGCGGCTGGATGCGCTGCTGGCTGAGGAGCAGCCCGCCGCCCTGCTCTCCTTCGGTATCGCGGGTGCGCTGGATCCGGGCCTCACGCCCGGCGCGCTGATCGCGGCGAGTGCGGTGGTCGCGGGTCACGCCATGGCCACGGATGCGACCTGGACGCGCGCCATCGCCGCCGCCACCGGCGCGCGTATCGCGCCCATCGCGGGTAGTGATTCGCTGGTGCCGGACGCGGCCGCCAAGACCTCGCTGATGGCGGCCACAGGTGCCGCCGCGGTGGATATGGAAAGCCAGGTCGTGGCGCGACATGCGCGCAGGCTGGGCGTGCCCTTCGCCGTGCTGCGCGCGATTGCCGACACTGCTGATGAGGCCATCCCCCGCGCCGCCGCGAACGGGCTGGACGCAGCCGGCAACCCCGCGCCCTGGCAGGTGATGCGCGGGCTGCTGCGCCGCCCACAGGACCTGCCGGGCGTGATCCGCCTGGCCCGGCGCAGCCGCGCGGCACTCTCCGCGCTGGCCGATGCCGCGCCGCGCATCCCGCTTCCCTGATTTTGCTTGCCTTGCGCGGACACCGCGCGCCAGCATCGCCGCAGCGGGCCGCAGATCCCGCACGGAGGACATGCCCATGCGCTTCACGCGCCGCACGCTGCTGGCCACGCCCATCGCCGCCCCCGCCCTCGCACAATCCCGCTTTCCTGACCGCCCCATCCGGCTGATCGTGCCCTGGACGCCGGGGGGCGCCACCGACATCCAGATGCGCACCCTGGCCGAGATCGCCTCGCGCCATCTCGGCCAATCCATCGTGGTGGAGAACCGGCCCGGCGCCTCGGGCACCATGGGCGCGCAGCATCTGGCGCGCGATGCGCGGCCTGATGGCTACACGATCAGCCAGATGCCGCTGGGCATCTTCCGCTTCGCCGCGATGCTGCGCGCCAATGGCCATGCGCCGCCCTATGAACCGATGCGCGACTTCACCTGGATCATCCGCCTGGTGGGCTATATGGGCGGCGTCGTGGTGCGGCCCGATGCACCGTGGCGGACCATGCAGGAACTGGTCGAACACGCGCGGCGCAACCCGGGCCTGCTGTTCTACGGCACGCCCGGCGCCAATACGACGGATGTGACGATGCGCAGGCTTGCGCGCGCGGCCGGCGTGGAGTGGACCGCGGTGCCGTTCCGGGGTGCCGCACCCAATCTTGCGGCACTGCTCGGCGGCGACATCCAGTTCAGCGCCGAGACCTCGGCCTGGGCGGATATGGTGATGGAGGGGCGGCTGCGGCTGTTGGCTGTCTACACCTCGACGCGCGCGGAGCGCTTTCCCGATGTGCCAACCTTGCGGGAATGCGGCTGGGACGTGTTCAGCGACAGCCCCTATGGCTTCGGCGGGCCGCGCGGGATGGAGCCGCGCGTGGTCAACATCCTGCATGACGCGTTCAAGGCCGCGCTGTTCGACCCCGCACATCTGGCGGTGCTGCGCCGCTTCGACATGCCCACCCGCTATCTGGACAGCGAGGCCTATGCGAATTCGGTCATCGAGGACAATCAGCGCGAGATCGATGTGGTGCGCGAGTTGAACCTGCGCCCTGGCGGGTGATGGCCCTTGCCCGGGCCGGCGAGCTGCCCGAGGCTGCACCGATGAGCATCAATCCCGCAGCGCTCGGCGCGCTGCTCCAGGACCTCTCCGACATCCCGCACGAGGCCGATGCGGCCGTGCTGCGCATCCGCTCGCGCGACCGCTTCGCGATCAGCCCGATGCTGCGCGGACTTCTGAAGGACAAGGCGGCCGATGTCATCCTGGCGCCGCGCAGCAAGGAGGAATTGCGCCGTATCGCCGCGGCTGCCTTCGGCCATCGCATCCCCATCATTCCGCGCGGTGGCGGCACCGCGAATTTCGGCCAATCCGTGCCACTGCAAGGCGGCATCCTGCTGGACATGACCGGGCTTGCCGGCGTGCTGTGGCAGCGCCCTGGTATTGTGCGTGCACTGGCCGGCACGCTGATCGGCGCGATGGACGACGCCACGCGCCCGCAGGGCTGGGAACAGCGGATCCACCCCTCCACCAAGAAGGCCAGCACCATCGCGGGGTTCCTGGGCGGCGGGCATGCGGGCGTAGGCTCCTGCGCCTTCGGCATGCTGCGCGACCCCGGCAATGTGCTGGGCGTGGAGGTGATGAGCGTCGCGGCCGAGCCGCGCCCCCTGGAACTGCGTGGCGCCGATGTGGAACTGGTGCTGCACGCCTATGGCAGCAACGCCATCATCACCGAGGTGGAGATGCCGACAGCACCTGCCTATGAATGGCTGGAACTGGTCTGCGCCTTCCAGGACCATGACGCGGCAGTGGCCTGCGCGCTCCAACTGGCGCATGCCGATGGCATGGGCCGCAAGCTGATCTCCCTGCAGGAAGCGCCGCTGCCCGCGCTGATCGCCCCGCTCGCGCCGCTGCTGCCGCCTGGCGCGCACATGCTGAATCTGCTGGTCGCAGCCCCTTTCCTGGAGGCGATGCGCCACATGCTCGAAGCCCATGGCGGCGTGTTGTGCAGCACGGCGCGCGAGGGCGAGGGCCCCTATGGCGCGCCGCTCTACGAGTTTTCCTGGGGGCATACGCTGCTGAACATCCAGCGCAGCCAGCGTGACCGGACAGGCGTATTGGGCCTGTTCAGCGGCGAGGATGTGGCCGGCATGATCCGCCGCGTGCGCGCGCGCAGTGCCGGCCAGGACATGCCGCTGCGGCTGGAATTCGAACGCCTCGATGGCAGGCCCGCGGCGCTGGGTTCGCCCATTTCGCGCTTCGCCGGCCAGGAGGGCATGGCCGCCCTGGTGCGCCTGCTGGAGGAAGAGGGCGTGCTGGTCGCCAATTCGCATGCGGTGGGCGTGAAGGCGGTCGGCATGAAGCGCATCACCGCGCGCGACATCGCCTTCAAGCGGGAGATGGATCCGGCCGGGCTGTTGAATCCGGGCAAGCTTGATTTCTCGGACGCAGCCGATGCGGGGGCTGCACTCGGCACATCCGGATGGCGGCGCGCCTGACGCGCGGGCAGGCGCGCGGCCGCCTGCCCAGGCTCCGTGCAGGCCATGTCGCCGCGGGGCATCGCGGCCGCTGAACATCCCTGGCGCGCCGGCGCTGGGCGCATGGTACTGTCCCTCTCCTGCCGAGAGGTCTTCCGATGCTGCGCATGATCCTCGCCCTGTTGCTGCTGGCATCGCCAGCATTGGCGCAGAACGCCATTGTCGTTCCCTTCCCGCCCGGCGGTGCATCGGACGTGATTGGCCGCACGGTTGCCGAGGGCATGGCGCGCGCACTCGGCACGCCTGTTGTGGTCGAGAACACGTCCGGCGCGGGCGGCACCATCGGTGCCAATCGCGTGGCGCAGAGCAGGCCCGATGGCAGCCTGCTGCTGATGGGCAATATCGGCGTGGCCACCGCGCCCAGCCTCTATCGCAACCTGCCATTCAACCCGCAGCGCGACCTGGAGCCGATCGGGCTGATCTCGCCGGTGCCGATGGTGCTGGTGGGCCGGCCCGACCTTCCCGCCGCCAACCTGGAGGAATTGCTGGCCTGGCTGCGCCGGCCGGGTGCGGAAGCGACCATCGCCCATTCCGGCGTTGGGTCGGCGAGCCACCTCTGCGCGCTGCTGCTGCGCAGCCTGACGCGCGCGCCGATCAATGCGGTGGGCTATCGCGGCACAGCGCCTGCCATGGCCGATATCTTCGCCGGCCGCATCGACCTGGTCTGCGACCAGACCAGCGCCGTCGCCCCCCTGGTGCGGGAGGGGCGGCTGCGGGGGCTGGCGATTGCGGCCGAGACGCGTTCGCCCACCATGCCGGCGGTGCAGACCACGGCCGAAGGCGGCGTGCCGGCACTGCAACTGGCGGTGTGGCATGGGCTTTATGCAGCGCGCGGCACGCCCGCGCCGGTGATCGAGCGCCTGTCCGCCGCGCTACGCACCGCACTGGCCGACACCGTGACGGCAGAACGCTTCCTGACGTTCGGCGGTACGGTAGAGCCGCCCGCGCGCGTGACGCCGGCCGCGCATCGGGCCTTCCTGGCCGAGGAGATCGCCCGCTGGCGGCCGATCATCGAGGCGAATGGAGAGTTCGCCGATTGAGGGCAAACATCACCAAGACATAAAGATATCCTTATGGGTGGTTGCGGCCCTCGCGCCCCCATGTTAGGCCCCGGCCCATCAACCGAACTGGAGCCTCGCGCACCCATGCCGCTCGCCAAAGAATCCATTGTCGCCGACCTCTCCCTTGCCGCCTTTGGCCGGAAGGAAATCGACATCGCCGAAGGCGAAATGCCCGGCCTGATGGCCACGCGCACCGAATATGGATCGTCCAAGCCGCTGGCCGGCGCGCGCGTCGCGGGCTGCCTGCACATGACCATCCAGACCGCGGTGCTGATCGAGACGCTGGTGCATCTGGGTGCTGATGTGCGCTGGTCGTCGTGCAACATCTTTTCGACCCAGGACCATGCCGCTGCCGCGATTGCAGCGTCGGGCGTTCCGGTGTTCGCCATCAAGGGCGAGACGCTGGAAGAATACTGGGAGTATGTGCTCAAGACCGCCCGCTGGGCCGATGGCGGCACGCCGAACATGATCCTCGATGATGGTGGCGATCTGACCATGCTCATCATCCTCGGCGCCGAAGCCGAGGCTGGCAAGAC
>JAPLOK010000192.1 GCA_026400775.1 Alphaproteobacteria bacterium
CGGGTTTCGAAGCGCGGGTCGCTGACGCCGACCATGTCGCGCAAGGGCGGCCAGTCCTTTTCCTGGTAGACCAGTGCGATGTGGCCATCGGCCGCGGGCAGGGTGAACCAGTCGGCGCGCGTGCCGCCACGTTTCGGTGCGCGGCCCATGACCAGCACGCCGGCCGCGACCTTCCAGTTCAGCCAGCAGGTGACGTCGAAGAGGGAAATGTCGATCACCTCGCGCCCGCCGGCATGCAACGCGGCCAGCAATGCGGTGGAACCTGCCAGCCCGGCGGCATAGGCGGGCTGGTGGCCGGCGAGCGGGGAGGGCGGGTCATCGGCCTCGCCAACAATGTCGAGCAGGCCGGAGAGCGCGAGCAGGCCGAATTCCGACATGGCCGGATCCTCACCGGGGCCGAAGACGGAGAAGCGCACGACGACCGGTGCTGCGACAAGCGACGCACTGTCGCCCAACGCCGCGTCGAAGCCATCGCCGGTGTGCTGCTTGCCCGCGTCCAGGAAGCGCGCGAGCGGGCCATCGAATGCCATCGGTCCGTCGGGCCGAACCACTGTCGCGCCGTACATGGCGCAGATGCGGCCGGCCATTGCGACAGCCACCGCATGCGGGCGCTGTGCGCAACGCGCCGATAGGTCCAGGATGCGGCGCCCGGCCAGCGGTTTCATCACACGCCCTGCCCGGGGTTCTTCTCACCCGCCGCGAAACGCTTCAGCCCCTCCGCCTGCGCTTTCGAGCGGCCGCGGATGGTGGCATTGACCATCTGGCCATGATCCATCGCCTGCTGCCAGTCTGTGATGAAGGCGGGGATGCGATCCAGCGCCTGCTTGGATTCCGCCAGTGCCACCGCGTCGAATTGCGCGACCATCTGCGCCACTTCGCGCGCGCGCGGCAGCAGCAGCTCATGGGACACGCATTCATTGACCATGCCCCAGCGTTCGGCGGTGGCGCCATCGACGCGCTGCGTGGTCAGGATCATCCAGGCGGCGCGCTTGCGCGTGATGCCGGAGAGCTGCGCGGCGGGGCCGGCCATGCCGGGATAAGTCGCAAAGCCCATTTCAGGACAGCCGATGCTGGCCTTCTCGGAGGCGATCGCCAGGTCGCACACATTGATCAGCGTGGAGCCACCACCCAGCGCCAACCCGTTCACCGCGGCGATGAACACCGATGGGTGCCGGCGGATCATCATGTTCACCGCGATCCATTCCTGCGGGCCGCTATCGTCGCCGCGCGCGACATCGCCCTGGCGTTCCTTCAGGTCCATCCCGGCGCAGAAGGAGGCTCCGGTGCCGGTCAGCACAATGGCCTTCATGTCGCGGCAGGCCTCGAAGGCGTCGCGCATGCCGCTGCGCGTGGCGCGGTCCACGGCGTTGCGCTTGTCCTCGCGGTTGATGGTGATTTCGGCCCAGCCTTCGTGGCGGGCGACAAGAACCGGTTGGGTCATCGGATGATCTCGAACTGCGGCATGGTAATGCCGTTCTCCTCAGGGTCGAAGACGACGCGCAGGCGCTGGCCGATCGCGAGTTCGCTGGCCGGCGCGCCGCGCAGATTGGCGAGGAAGGATGGCCCTTCATCGAGCTTCACCATCACCACCGGATAGGGCGTTCGGAAGCCTTCGAAGTATTTCTGGTGGAATACGACGAAGGACCACAGCGTGCCTTCGCCGCGGCTTGCCACCCAGTCCACAGCGGGGCGCCCAGTGAAGGGCGAGACCGGCGCGGGCGGGAAGAAGCAGCGCCCGGTATCGGTGCAGCGCGGCAGGATGAAGCGCTGTTCGCGCGCGGCATCCCAGAAGGGCTTTGACCAATTGTCGATGACAGGTGCCGGCATGGCTCAGCCCCTCCGCAGGATGACGGATTGCGCGATGTTGGTGGCGCAGATGTATTGCATGGCCTGGGCGTCCGGGATTTGCCGCGGGCCGCATTCGCCGCGCAATTGGCGGACACACTCGGCGATGATCTCCCAGCCCTGCATGTAGCTGTTGGAGAGATGCCCGCCGGAGGTGTTGGTTGGCCATCGCCCAGCGCCCAGGCGCAGCGTGCCATCCTTCACGAAATCACCGGATTCGCCGGGCTTGCAGAAGCCCATGCCCTCTAGGCTGAACATCACGGTGGGGGTGAAATTGTCGTAGATGCCGAGGCCTTGAAGGTCATCGCGTCCGAGCCCTGCGCGCGCGTAAATCTGGTCGCGCACGGCACCCAGGTTGGACTGCCAGAAATCGGTCGGCGGCGCGCTGCCGTAAGTGAAATTGTCCTGCCGCGCATAGCCGGAAATCAGCACCGGCGGCCGCTTCAGATCCTTCGCACGCTCGGCGCTGGTGATGATCCAGGCGACCGCGCCGTCATTGATCAGGCAGTAGTCGAGCAGTGCCAGCGGTTCGCAGATCGGGCGCGCGGTGGCGTGGTCCTCGCGTGTGATCGGCTTGCCATGCATGACCGCATCGGGGTTCAGGCAGGCATGGTGGCGAAACGCCTCCGCCACCCAGCCCAGATCGGCATGCGTGGTGCCAAATTCATGCATATGGCGCCGCCACATCATGGCGTGGATGGCGCCCGGGCTTGTCATGCCCCAGGGCGACCATTGGCTGTCGCCGCCGCCATAGCGCATGCGCACGCTGCGGCCATTGTTGCCATAGACGAGCGCCACGGTCTTCGCGGCACCCGTCGCCACCGCCTGCATCGCCAACGACAGCGATACGCCGGAAAATCGGCCCGGCGCCTCGGTCAGCAGGCAGTATTGCGGGTTGATGCCCATCATTTCCGCGAAGCGTTCGTAGCTGGGGATGCGATTGACGATCAGGCCGTCGATATCGCTGGGCTTCAGGCCGGCATCGTCGAGCGCCGCGTTCAATGCCTGGCAACCCAGCCCGTAGCTGTCGGATTCGGGGAAATTGCCGAAGGCGCTGGTGCCAATGCCGGCAAAGGCCGTCTTGTCGCGCTGCGGCCAGGGTGTGCTGATGTCGGGCGTTTTCATGACGGCAGGCTGCGCCATCGTTGATGGTGACAAAAGACCGCAGCCTTTCCTGGGGCACCCCAAGCCATGCTATGGGTCGATCATGTCCACCATGCCACCGCTGCCCGCCCTGCACGCCTTCGCCCTGGTCGTCGAGGCAGGCAGCATTGCCGCCGCCGCGCGAAGGCTCGGTGTCACCCAGCCTGCCGTCTCGGCCCAGGTGCGCGCGCTGGAGGCCTCATTGGGCGTGGCATTGCTGCGCCGCGGCGCCAATGCCGCCGTGCCCACCGAGGCCGGTGCGCGCTATGCCGCGAGCCTCTCGGCTGCCATCGCCACCATGCAGGCCGCCACCGCCGCGCTGCGCGCCCGGCAGGCGCCGCCCTTGCGCCTTCGCGCATACACCACCTTTGCGCTGCGCTGGCTGATCCCGCGCCTGGGCCGCTTCCATGCGCAACACCCGACGATCCGCGTCGAGATCTCGACCGGGTTGGAGGTGGTGAATTTCGCCCGCCACGCTGTCGATGCCGCGATCCTCACCGCGCCGCGCGCGCCGGCACGCAATGCGATGCGCCTGATGCGCGTCACTTTGATGCCCGTTGCCGTGCCGCGGCTCGCGCGCCGCTGGCAGGCTGTGCATGGCGAATTGTTGGGCTCGGTCGTGCGGCCGGGTGACTGGGGCTTGTGGTGCGAAGCCCGCGGCCAGCCGGACCCCGCGCCCTTGCTGTACGAGAGCACATCGCTGGCCATCCAGGCGGCGCTGGAAGGCTTGGGCGCCGTCATCGCGCCGCCCGAATTCCTGGCGGGCGAATTGCGCTCGCGGCGCCTTGTGGCGCTTGACGAGGCGCCGCTGCCGACGCCGGATTCGCATTGGCTTCTGCTGCCACCAGGTCGCGTGGCGCCAGCCACCGAAGCCTTCCGCGCCTGGCTCGCCGAGGAGATGCAGTCTGCGCGCGGCGGTTGACGTGCGGCGCGGCAGCCTCCCCAATCAACGTCGACAGGAGACGCCCATGGAATCCCTCGCGCGCATCGTCGGCCCCGGCAATGTGCTGACCGACCCATCGGACACGCTGCCCTATGGCACGGATTGGCGCGGCAGCGCGGCCGCCGCACCTGCCATGGTCGCGCGCCCCGCCAGCACCACCGAAGCGGCCGCGTTGATGCGTGAGGCGGCCGCCAGCGGCATGCGCGTGATCCCCGCCGGCGGTCGCACTGGCCTTGCCGGCGGCATCGTGCCGATCGCGGCGAATGCGCCGGTGCTGTCCATTTCTCTGGAACGCATGAACCGCATCCGCATGGTGGACCCGATCGACATGTCCATAGCCGTCGAGGCCGGCTGCACCGTCGAGGCGGTGCAGAACGCCGCGACCGAGGCCGGGCGCCTCTTCCCGCTCGCCTTCGGCGCGCAGGGTTCGGCGATGATCGGCGGCGCGCTGTCCACCAATGCCGGCGGCATTCGCGCGCTGCGCTATGGCACCGCGCGTGACCTGGTTCTCGGCCTCGAAGTGGTGCTGCCCGATGGGCGTGTGCTGGACGACATGCGCAGGGTGCGCAAGGACAACACCGGCTATGCGCTACGCCATCTCTTCGTGGGCGCAGAGGGCACGCTCGGCCTCATCACCGCCGCTTCGCTGAAGCTCTACCCCGCGCTGCGCCTGCGCGAGACGGCCTTTGTTGCGGTCGAAACGCCTGAAGCCGCGCTCGCCCTCTATGGCCGCATGCAGGGCTGCGGCGCGGAACTGGTGGCCTTCGAACTCTGCGGCCAGCGCACCATTCAGCTGACCGTGCAGAACGGCCCGCGGCTGCGCGCGCCGGTGCCGCTGGTCACGCCGTGGTTCTGCATCATCGAGATCGCAGCCGCACATGACGGCCTGCCCTTGCGCGCCATCATGGAGGACAGCCTGGCCGCCGCGATGGAAGCCGACGAGTGCGCGGATGTGATGATCGCCGAGAACGAGGACACGCGCGCCATGCTGTGGCGCATGCGAGAGAGCACGCCTGATGCGGTGCGTCAGGCGGGGCCATCAGTGCCCACCGACACGGCCGTGCCCGTCTCCGCCGTGCCGCGCTTCATCGCCGATGTGGAGCGCGAGGCGGCTGCTCGCTGGCCCGAAGGGCATGTGATGTCGATCGGGCATCTGGGCGATGGAAACATCCACATCAATCTCCAGGCCCCAGGCCCCGAGGTCCCGCGTGCCGACTGGTACACGCGCGCGGCAGGCTTCGATGAGATGGTCAATCGCCTGGCTGTCGCGGCCGGTGGAAGCTTCAGCGCCGAGCACGGCATCGGCACGGGAAAACTCAAGGCGATGGCGGCCATGAAGGACCCGGTTGCGCTTGACGTCATGCGCAGCATCAAGGCCGCGCTGGACCCTGCGGGCATGATGAATCCGGGCAAGCTGCTGCCCGGCTAGAGCCGCGTATGATCGGGTTGAACCGCCGCGCGGTTTGGCTCGATCGGACATAAGCTGCTCCGGCAACTATGCTTCTAGAGCGCGGTCTTCCCACCAGCTTGATCCAAGCTGGTGGGAACCTGCTCTAGAAATGTTCGCCGCGCAGCACGTCGCAATCGGTGATGCTGACGATGGCCGGGCGTGTGCCCAGCAATTCCTCGCGCGCGCCGAGCACCGCCTCGACGACCGCCTCGCCGGCGATGCACAGGATCAGGACATTATCCTGCACGCCCGAGAGATCGCCGCTGCGCCGCAAGCCGCGCCGCCCGCGGCCCGACAGGACCGGTAGCATGGTCCAGCCCTTGGCACCCAGGCGGTCGAGAAGTTCCGTCACCTGTTCCGCGCGCACCGCTTCGACCACGATTTCGATGCGCTTGCGCCGTGTCGTATCCATCATGCCCCCGCCAGCCACAGATACAGCGGGATCCCCGCCAGGATGTTGAAGGGAAAGGTCACGGCGACCGACAGCGTGACATAGATGCCCGCATCGGCCTCGGGCAGTGCCATGCGCATCGCCGCCGGCACCGCGATATAGCTGGCCGAGGCCGAGAGCACCGTGAGCAACGCCACACCGCCGGGCGAGAGGCCGATCAACAGCCCGCAGCCCAGGCCGCAGGCTGCGCCGAACAGCGGCATCAGCACGCCGCAGGCGATCAAGGCCGGCGGCATTCCACGCCCGGCCGCGCGCAGCTGACGCGACGCCATCAGCCCCATCTCCAGCAGGAAGAAGCACAGCGCGCCCTGCCAGAGCTGCGTCGTGAAGGGCGCCAATTGCTGGGCGGCCGCGGCACCGCCGATCCAGCCTATCAGGAAGGAACCCAGCAGCAGCACGACGCTGCCATTGAGGAACACCTCACGCAGCAGTCGGGACGAAAACACCCCACCGCCGGCGCCGCGCGCCAGCAACAGGCCGGTGACGATCGCAGGTGTTTCCATTGCCGCCAGCACGGCGGGCATGAAGGGCTCGGCGGAGACGCCGCGCGCCGAGAGCACGCCCTGGGCGGCGGCGAATGTGACCACCGAGACCGATCCATAGTGCGCCGCGACCGCGCCTGCCGTGGTGCGGTCCAGCCCGACCGGTCCGTGCAATGCCAGATAGGCCGGCAGCGGCAACAGCAGAGACAACAGGATCCCCGCTGCCAGCGTGGGCAGCATGGTCCCGCCTGCGCCTGCGATCGCAAGTGCAGCCCCGCCCTTAAGGCCGATCGCCATCATCAGGTAGAGCGACAGCCCCTTGGCCAGCGAATCGGGCACCGCGAGGTCACTGCGCAGCGCACCGGCCAGCATGCCGAGCGCGAAAAACAGGACCGGTGTGGGAAGGAGGATGTTCAGGTCAGGCACTTGCCGGTTCTAGCCTTGCCAATGGTGATGGTGAAGCCTTCATGCACACATTTGTCCTTGCGCCCAAAGGGTTTACGGTGTGTCATTCTGATATCGATACGGAGGTACCATGATCGCGCGTGATGACCCCGAGGCGCGGCGAGCGCGTGTGCGGGACGGATTGTCGGCGCTTGCGACTGGCCGCTTCGCCGAGCGCTTGCGCATGGAAGCCGCCGCAAGCCTGCTGGTCGTGGTGCATCGCGCGCTGCAACTGGCGCGCAGCGGGCTTTGGGTGCGGCTCGGGACGGATGCGCCCGGCGCCGCGCTGGAGCGCATCGTCGGATCCTGGCAGCCTCAGTCGCTGACGGCGGCTGAATATATTGAAGGGCTGGCGCCTGGGCAGGTCTCTGGGCTGATGGAACTGGGCCCGATCTGGGCGGAATCGATGCTGGCGGCGGAAAATGCGGGTTCGGCGGTACGGCGGCCGCGCCATGCTGGCCGGTCGGTGCGGGTGAGCCGCCGCGCCTGACGGCTCAGCCCTGATCTGGCATCAGCACCGACACGGCGGCCTGGGCGGCGATGCCTTCCTCGCGCCCGGTGAAGCCGAGTTTCTCCGTGGTGGTGGCCTTCACGCCGATGCGGCCGAGATCCACGCCGAGCAGCTGCGCCAGGCGTTCGCGCATCGCCTCCACATGCGGGCGGAATTTCGGGCGTTCGGCGATC
>JAPLOK010000237.1 GCA_026400775.1 Alphaproteobacteria bacterium
CCGCATCGGCGAGACCCTGCGCACCGGCATGTTCGAAGCCGATGTGACGCCGCGCGTCACCGGCATGGGCGCCGAGCCCCTGGCCGAAGTGGGGGCCGATTTCGGGCGCTTCATCCAGGCTGATTTCACCCGTTCGGAGCAACTGCTGCGGCTGGCGAATTTCCAGCCCGAGTGATCGTTCTGTGTCCGAAAAATTAACAATGTCTCAAAAATAAGTTGACATCGCGTGTGTTGGGCCGTTAACCGCCCATTCATGGTTGCAGGCTCCCACACGCAATTATTGTCCCACTGGACCGCCTGGAATGACATGTCCGGCGCGCCGCAGGTCGTCACCTACAGCTTCGCGCAGGACGGCCCGGCCGGCTGGGCGGCCTTCAACCCGACCCAGCAAGCCGCAACCCGCCAGGCCTTGGCGGCTTGGGACGCAGCCTCGGGCCTGGCCTTCGTGCAGGTGCCCGACCAGCCAGGCGGCGCGGGCATCGACCTGCGTTTCCGTTTCGAGGCCATGGCGGGCGTCACGGTGCTGGGGCAGGCCAGCCTGCCGCCGGATGGCGATGTCGCGCTCAATATCGACCTGTTTCGCAATGACCTGCTGACGCCGCATCCGGTGCGCATCTCCCACCAGGTGCTGCTGCATGAGATCGGCCATGCGCTGGGCCTGTCGCACCCCCTGGCCGACACGGCGGAGGCCAAGGCCAATACCATCATGGTCTCCACCCTCGGTCGCGCGCAGGTGTCCAATGCGCTGCTGCCCTGGGACAGCGCGGCCATCAGCGCGCTCTACGGCACCCCGCAGGCCGAGGCGGCGCTGGGCCTGAGCTGGTCATGGGACGCGGCGCTGGGCGCGGTGCGCGGCCAGGGCACCACCCGTGGCGATGTGATGAACGGCACCGCCCATCGTGACGCGCTGTACGGCGGCGCGGGCAGTGACGTGCTGAACGGCCATGGCGGTGACGACCGCCTGGTGCCGGGGCTTGGCGATGATGTGATCGCCGGCGGGGCAGGGCGGGATGTGCTGGTGCTGCACAGCCACCGCGCCGGGCTGCGCCTTGACCCCGCCGGGGCGCTGGACAGCGCTGATGGCCGCGACCGCTTCTCGGGCATCGAGGCGATCGAACTGCTCGACGGCACGCTGCACCTGACGGCCTCGCCAGGCCTGGCGGAACTGGTCGGCCTTTATGCCGAGGTGCTGGGCCGCGCGCCCGACCCCGGCGGGCTGGCATTCTGGTGGCAGGATTGGCAGGCCGCGCCCGATCTGGCGCGCATCGCCGGCCGCTTCATGGCCAGCACGGAATACCAGGCGGCGCCGCGCGGCCTCTCCGCTGAAGCGCTGGCCGTCCTGGCGGCGCAGCATGACAGCGGCGCCGCCTTCGCCGCCGGCGTCTGGCTGCCTGACCAGGAGGCGCTGCTCACCGCGCGGCTCTACGAACTCACCCTGGGCCGCGACCCGGATGCCGAGGGCTTCGCCTTCTGGACCGCGCATCTGAACGCCGGCGTGGACCCGCTGGCGATCGCCGCCACCATCCTGGCCAGCCCCGAGGCCAGCGCGCGCGCGCAGCCCTGGCCCGACGCCGCCGCCCTGCTCGACGCAGCCCGCGCCAGCCTGTGGGCGCATGACACGAATGGCGTAACTTTCATCTGAATCGGGCTTGCTGCGTCAGTGATACATTATAACGTCCGACCCTTCCCTTCGAGGTCGGCCTATGTCCCGTCTGCGCGCCCTGCTTGCCCTGCCATTCCTCACTATGCCCGCCACCGCGCAAGAGGCGGTGCTGCCCGAGACGGTGATCCGCGCCCAGCGCCTGGATGCCGCGCGCGACGAGATTTCGCCCAGCCTCGGTGCCACCACCACCACCATCGGCCGCGGCCTGATCGAGGGCCTGCCGCAAGGCGCCAATGCCAGTTTCAACCAGGTCCTGTACCAGATCCCCGGTGCCGCGGTGGACAGCTTCGGCGAGCTGCACCTGCGCGGCGAACATCGCGGCCTGCAATTCCGCCTCAACGGCATCACTTTGCCCGAGGGCATCCAGGGCTTCGGCAGTTTCCTCGATGCCCGCAGCGTGGAGCAGGTGCAGGTGCTACGCGGCGCGCTGCCGGCGCAATTCGGCACGCGTCTGGGCGGCGTGGTGGACCTGACCCTGCGCAGCCCCGCCCAGGGCGAGGGCGGGCGCGTCTCCCTCTATGGCGGCTCGCGCGGGCTGTTGAACCCGAGCTTCGACTACGCCCGCAGCGTGGCCGGCTGGGACCTCTTCGCCACCGGCAGCTACCAGCGTTCCGACCAGGGGATCGAGGCGCCGCAATTCGGCTCCACCCTCTCCAACCGCACCGAGCAATGGCGCGGCCTCGTTTATCTCTCGCGTGCCATTGATGACCGCACGCGCATCAGCCTGATCTCGGGCGCCTCCAACAACCGCTTCCAGATTCCGGCCAGCGCCGGCACCCCGCCGCAATTCACCGCCTTCGGCATCTCGGCCGCCGACAGCGCCGATGTGCGCGCCCGGCAGCGCGAGAACAACCAGTTCAACATCCTGGCGCTGCAGACCGGCTTCGGTGATGTGGATGCGCAGATCGCACTCTTCACCCGCCATTCGCAGGTCCGCTACCACCCCGATACGCTGCGCGAACTGATCTTCAATGGTGTCGCTTCCAACGTGACGCGCGAGAGCTTCTCGGCCGGGTTGCAGGCCGATGCCGCCTGGCGCCTGCACCCGCGGCACACGCTGCGCTTTGGCCTGTCGGTGGTGGGCGAACGCACGCGGGCGGCCAACAACGCGACCGTCCTGCCGCTGGACCCCTTCGGCGCCGCGATCGACGCGCCCTTCACGATCCGCGATGCCCGCGCGCGCACCGGCTGGCTGTACGGGCTCTATGTGCAGGATGAATGGCGCATCGCCGATCGGCTGACGCTGAACATGGGCCTGCGCTTCGACCATCTGGATGGCTACACGCGCGAAAGCGCCGTCAACCCGCGCGTGAACCTGGTCTGGCTGCCGATGGACGGCACGCGCGTCTCGGTGGGCTATATGCGCACCTTCGTCCCACCCGCGCAGGAGCTGATCGCCACCGGCAATCTGCTGCCCTTCGCCGGCACCACCGCCGAGCCGCAGAACTTCACCTCATCGCCGGTGCGGGCGGAGCGCGCGCATTACTTCAACCTCGGCATCCAGCAGCGGCTGACGGAGAATGTCACGGTCGGCATCGGCGCCTACTACAAGCACGCGACGAACCTGTTGGACCTGGGCCAGTTCGGCAATGCGCTGGTCTTCACGCCGTTCAACTATGCGCAAGGGCGCGCATATGGCGTGGAGTTCACCGCCGCCTGGCGTTCGGCGCGCCTCGACGCTTACGCGAATCTGTCGCTGTCGCGCTCCATCGGCCGGCGCATCGTCTCGGGCGAGTTCAATTTCGACGCCGCCGAACTCGCCTTCGTGTCCAGCCGCTTCGTGCGCACTGACCATGACCAGATGATCACGGCGAGTGCCGGCTTCGTCTATCGGGCCTGGGAGGGCGGGCGCATCTCCGGCACGGTGCTGGCCGGCAGCGGCCTGCGGCGCGGCTTCGCCAATACGGAAAAAATGGCGCCCTATGGCACGATGAATATCGGCATCGCGCAGGATTTCACCGGGCCGGATGGCGGGCGATGGACGCTGCGCGGGGATATCGTGAACCTGCTGGACACGCGCGTGCAGCTGCGTGATGGCAGCGGCATCGGCGTGGGCGCGCCGCAATTCCTGGCGCGGCGCGGCTTCTATGCGGGGTTGAGCCGGGCGTTCTGATTCAGCGCCGCGTGCGGCGCGGCAAGACGCTTGCGATATCCGTGCGCGCGAAATCATCGCCCAGGAAGAGCAGCGGCGCATCCGCGAGCCGCGCCGCCGCATAGACCATGCAATCGGCCAGGTTCAGCTGCGCCTTGTGCCCGCGCCCCTTGCCATGGCGCGCGAAGGCGGTGAGCGCGGCCTGCGCGGTCTCCCGCGTCTCGGGCACCACGATGATGTCGGCTTCCTCGATCACGGCGGTGATGGCCTGCTCGGCGATGGCGGGTTCGATGTTGAGCCGGCTGGCCAATACCATTGCGCTTTCCAGCAGCACGAGTGGGATGACACGGCGCAGCGGCGCGGCCTCGATCACCGCCGCGATGCGCTTGGCCTCGGGTTCGCGCGCCAGCAGCGCGACCAGGGCCGAGCTGTCGATGAACACGCTACTGGCCCCAGAGCGCGTCGACCTCCGCCCGCGTCATGCGCCGGCCGCCGGGGCGGGCCTGCTGTGCCAGGCGCTCGGCAATGCCACCCAGCCGCGCGGCCAGCGGCTTTGCCGCTCGTTCGCGTGCGATCTCGGCCTCCAGCGCGGTGATGATGGCCTGCGTCATGCTGGTGCCCCGGCGCGCTGCGAGGTCACGGGCGAGATGCGCGGCGCGCGGGTCACGGATGCTGAGGGGCATGGACAACGCATGTACAAATCCGACGATTTTGTCCATACAATACTTGCCCATGTGGATCATGATCGCAGGCCCCTATCGTTCGGGCAGTGACGACCCCGCCGTCTGGGCCGCCAATCTGCGCGCGCTGAACCAGGCCGCGCTGGCGCTGCACCGCATGGGCCATGTGCCGGTGATCGGCGTGAACATGGCGCTGCCGGTGATCGCAGCCGCGGATGACCCTGCCGCCTATGACAGCATCATGCTGCCACTGTCCCTGGCGCTGGCCGAACGCTGCGATGGCTGCCTGCGCATCGGCGGCGCCTCGCATGGCGCGGATGCCGAGGTGGCGCGCTTCGCCGCGCGTGGCCTGCCGGTCTGGCGCAACCTGACCGAAGTGCCGCCAGCCTGAGCCACCCTTGCCCTGCGCGCCGCCCCGCGCGAGCCTGCCGTGCATGAGGATCGTCCCGCAAAAACGCCCCGCCACCGGCCGCGCCATGGTGGTCACCAATCACCACGCGGCCTCCGCCGCCGCCGCCACCATGCTGGCCGAGGGCGGCAATGCGGTGGATGCCGCAGTGGCCGGCCTGCTGGCGCTGTCTGTGTGCGAGCCGATGATGGTGGGCCTGTTCGGCGGCGGCACCTTCCATCTGCGTGATGGCAAGGGCGCGCACACCATCCTCGATGGCCTGTCCTGCGCGCCGCGCGCGGCCAGTGCCGCCATGTACACGCCCGCCGCCCCCGATGACCCGCTGAACATCGAGGCGGTGGGCCGTGCCAACAGCCTCGGCGCGCTCTCGGTCGCGGTGCCGGCCAATCTGCTGGCCTGGTGCGCGGCGCTGGAACGCGAGGGCCGGTTCTCCCTGGACGATGTGATGCAGCCCGCGATCCGGCTGGCGCGTCGCGGCTTCCTGGTCTCGCCCTATCTGCATGACTGCATCGCCGATTGCGCGGCCGATATCGCGGCCGATGCCGCGCTGGCCGCGCTGCTCATACCGGGCGGCCAGCCGCTGCCGGTGGGCGCGCGGCTGGCCAATCCGGCCCTGGCCGAGACGCTCTCCACCATCGCGCGCGAAGGCGCGGGCGCGCTGCATGGTGGCGCGGTGGGCGCCAGCGCGGTGGCCGAACTGGCATCGCGCGGCGGCATCATCACCATGGAGGATCTGACCACCCATGGCGTGATCGAACGCCAGGTGATCCGCGCGAGTTACCGCGGCTATGAGGTGGTGCTGCCGCCGCCACCCTCCGCCGCCGGCGTGCATGTGACGCAGATGCTGAACATGCTGGAAGCCTTCGATGTAAAGGCGCTCGGCTTCGCCACCCCCGCCACGCTGCATCTGGTGGCCGAGGCGCTGAAGATGGCCTTCGCCGATCGCGCCGCCGCCACCGCCGACCCGGCCTTCGTGAAGGTTCCCACAGCACGCCTGACCAGCAAGGAATACGCAGCCCAGCGCCGTGCCGAATTCGACCCGATGGCCGCGCGCCGCTGGGGCGCGGGTGTGACCGCCGGCGAGGACCACACCACCCACCTGACGGTCGCTGATTCCGAAGGCCGCATCGTCGCGGCCACGCACACCATCAACAGCCTGTTCGGCGCGCGCATCCTGCTGCCCGAGACCGGGTTGATCCCCAACAACTACATGGCGCTGTTCAACCCCCGCGCGGGTCTGGCCAACAGCGTGGCACCAGGCAAGCGCGTGACCACGTCGATGTCGCCCATGATCATCCTGAAGGGTGGCGCGCCCTGGGCCGCGTTGGGCCTGCCCGGCGGCCTGCGCATCTTCGCCAGCACCTTCCAGGCGGCGTTGAACCTGATCGACCACGGCATGACCGCGCAGCAGGCGGTCGAAGCGCCGCGCATCTGGACACAAGGCGGCCCGCTGGAACTGGAACCCGCGATCACCGCGGAAGCCGAGGCCGCACTGCGCGCCATGGGCCACAACACGCTGCGCGTGGCGGCGGTGGCGGGCGGCATGTCCTGCATCCGCTTCCACGCTGATGGCATGATGGAGGGCGCCGCTTGCTGGCGCGCCGATGGCACGCCCATCGGCATCGCTGGTGGCATGGCCAGGCCGGGCGTGCGCTTTAACCCGGAAGCGCGCTCATGAACCTGGCGCGCATGCTGGCCGCGCGCGCGGCCGAGGGGCGGCCCATCACCGTCGGGGTGATCGGCTGCGGCAAATTCGCCGCCATGTTCCTGGCCATGGCCGCGCGGCAGCGGGGCATTCATGTCGCCGTGATTGCGGACCTTGCACCTGATCGTGCGCGGGCGAACCTCGCCCGCATCGGCTGGCCCGATGAACGGGCCCGCGCCGCAACGCTGGATCACGCGCTCGCCACCCGCAGCACGCTGCTGACCGAGAATGCCGCTGCGGTGAATGACCCGCGCATCGAAGTGGTGGTGGAGGCCACTGGCCACCCCATCGCCGGCCTGCTGCATGCCGAACGCGCCATCGATGCCGGCCAGCATGTTGTGATGGTCAATGTCGAGGCCGATGTGCTGGCCGGCCCCGTGCTGGCCGCGCGCGCCGAACGCGCGGGCGTGGTCTACTCGATGGCCTATGGCGACCAGCCCGCCTTGGTCTGCGAATTGGTGGACACGCTGCGCGCGCATGGCTTTCCCATCGTGGCGGCAGGGAAGGGCACGAAATACCTGCCGACCTATCACGACAGCACGCCCGAGACGGTCTGGGGCCATTACGGGCTGACGCCGGAACAGGCGGCCGCGGGCGGCATGAATCCGCAGATGTTCAACTCCTTCCTGGATGGCACGAAAAGCGCCATCGAGATGGCCGCCATCGCCAATGCCACCGGGTTGGATGTACCCTCGGACGGGTTGCAGTTCCCGCCCTGCGGTGTGCAGGATTTGGCGCATGTGTTGCGGCCGCGCGCTTCCGGCGGCGTGCTGGAACGCGCCGGCATGACGGAGGTGATCTCCTCGCTCGAACGCGATGCGCGGCCGGTGGTGGGGGATTTGCGCTGGGGCGTCTATGCGGTGTTCGAGGGTGAGACCGACTACATCCGCCGCTGCTTCTCCGAATATGGCGTGAAGACCGATGACACGGGGCGCTATGCGGCGCTGTGGCGGCCCTATCACCTGATCGGGTTGGAACTGCCCTTGTCGGTGGTCTCCGCCGCTTTGCGCCGCGAACCCACAGGCGTCTCGCGCGAATGGCGGGGCGATGTGGCGGCCACCGCCAAGCGCGATCTCTCACCCGGCGAAATCCTGGATGGCGAGGGTGGCGCGATGGTCTGGGGCAAGTGCATCCCTGCCACGCACAGCAGGGCGGCGCGCGCACTGCCGATCGGGCTGGCGCATGGCGTGCGCCTCACGCGCGCGGTGGCCAAGGGTGCCATGCTGACCGAGGATGATGTGGCGCTGGATGCCGCATCGCATGCCATGCGGTTGCGACGGCAGTTGGGTTAGCGCGACCCCACACGCGGGCGCATCAACTCCTCCTGCGTCGGCGCTGCACGTGCCGGCGGCTCGACCACGCGCGGGCGGTATTCGGGCGGCAACAGGTCCACCGTCATGCGCGCACCATCCACCACCCAGGGCAGGAGGCGCGCCTCGCGCACCGGTTCGGGCCAGCGTTCGGCTTGGGGCTGAGCCATGCCGCCCACGATATAGGCCAGCACCAACAGGAAGGCGCCGCGCGCGATGCCGAACACCGCGCCCAGCGTGCGGTCCAGCCCGCCCAAGGCGCTGTCCTCCACCCGCACTGCGATCCAGTGCACGACGAAGGTCATCACCACGACGACGGCAAGGAAAACGCTGCCCACCGCCAGCCCATCGGCCAGCCAGGGCTGGTCTACGAAGCCTTCGAAAAAGGGCCGCACACTGTCACGAAACGCGAAGCCAGCGATGATGGCGCCGGCCCAGGCGGCGATGCTCAAGACCTCGCGCACGAAGCCGCGCCAGAAGGACAACAGCCCCGAGACGACCAGGACCGCGATGCAGACGCCGTCGACCCAATTCATCAGTAGCTGCGCGGCATGCCGAGCACGTGTTCGCCGATATAGCCCAGGATCAGGTTCGTGCTGATGGGTGCCACCTGGTACAGCCGCGCCTCGCGGAACTTGCGCTCGATGTCGTATTCCTCGGCGAAGCCGAAGCCGCCATGGGTCTGCACACAGGCCTCCGCGGCCGCCCAGGCGGCGTCTGCGGCGAGCATCTTGCCCATATTCGCTTCCTCGCCGCAGGGCAGGCCGGCTTCGAATTTCTCCAGGCCCAGCTGCACGATGGCTTCGGCGGCGCGCATCTGCGCATAGGCCTTGGCGATCGGGAATTGCACGCCCTGATTGGCGCCGATGGGCTTGCCGAACAGCACGCGCTCGCGGCTATAGGCCACGCTCTTCTGCGTGAACCACTTGGCATCGCCGATGCTCTCGGCGGCGATCAGCAGGCGCTCGGCATTCATGCCGTCCAGGATGTAGCGGAAGCCGCGTCCTTCCACGCCGACCAGGTTCTCGGCGGGCACTTCCATGTTATCGAAGAACACCTCGCAGGAATTGTGGTTCATCATCGTGCGGATGGGGCGGATTGTGAGCCCCTTGGCGGTGCGCATGTCGACGATGAAGGTCGAAAGCCCCTCGGTCTTCTTCGCCACCTGGTCCTTCGGTGTGGTGCGCGCCAGCAGCAGCATCAGGTCGGAATGTTCGGCGCGGCTGGTCCAGATCTTCTGGCCGTTCACGATGTACTTGTCGCCCTGGCGCACGGCGGTGGTGCGCAGGTTGGTGGTGTCCGTGCCGCTGGTGGGCTCGGTCACGCCGAAGGCCTGCAGGCGAAGCCGGCCCTCGGCGATGCCGGGCAGATAGGCCTGCTTCTGCGCGGCCGAGCCATGCTTGAGGATGGTGCCCATGATGTACATCTGCGCGTGGCAGGCGGCACCGTTGCAGCCCTCGGCGTGGATGGTCTCCAGGATGGCCGCGGCCGCCGAGAGCGGCAGGCCCGCGCCGCCGAATTCCTCGGGGATCAGCGCGCCCAGATAGCCCGCTTCTGTCAGCGCCTTGACGAATTCGGTCGGGTAGCCGCGGCGCGCATCCAGCTCGCGCCAGTATTCGCCGGGGAAGCGGGCGCAGAGCTTGCGCACCTCCTCGCGGATTTCGGCATGTGGGGCGGTATTCAGCGCATGATCCATTGGGTCCTCCGGTCGGCCCGGGTTTTGGCATGGGGGCGCGTGGCCTGCCAGGGGCCTTGCCCGTGGGGCCGCACGGGCCGAACATCGCTCCGGGAGGGACAGGCATGCAGGGTTGGGAATGGCTGTGCGCCGAGGGCGCCATGGCGCGCTGGCAGGCGCTATGCGCGGCGGATGCGCCGCTTGCGCGCATGCTGCCTGGCGCGCAGGCGCGCTTCGCCTTCGTCCAGCCCGGCTTCGCAACCACCTTGGCACTGCACGACGGCACCCTGCGCATCGCACCCGGCGATGACGCGGCGTTGCGCTTTTTCGCGGGTGCCGACACCTGGTCGCAGGCGCTGCAACGCATGCCACCGCGGCACCACCACAACCTTTTCGCGATGCGCATGCGCGTGCCGGGCTTTGCCGCCGAAGGCGATGAGCTGGCCTGGATGCAGCACGCGCATATCCTGCGCCGCGCGCTGGACCTGGCGCGATGGGCCGCCGCGGGTGAAGCCGGTCCCGCACCGGAATCGCTGCGCCCCAGCGCCGGCCCCGCGCCCTGTCCGCAGGCGCGCGGCCGCTATGTCCGTCTGGCGGACAGCACCGTGCTCTATACCGAGCAGCATGGCGGCGGCCGGCCCATCCTGTGCCTGCACACGGCGGGCGCCGACAGCCGCCAGTTCCATCGGCTGGCGGCGGATGCGCGGCTGGCCGGATATTCACTGGTAGCCTTCGACATGCCAGGCCATGGCAAGTCTCCACCGCTGGCGGCTCCCGGCGCCTGGGCACTGGACACCGAACGCTATTGCGCGCTGATCCTGGGCTTCCTTGATGCCTGGGGACCAGCCGAAAAACCCGTGCTGCTGGGCGCCTCCATGTCGGGCGAGATCTGCCTGGAAATGGCGCTGCGCGCGCCCGAACGCTTCGCGCACATCATCGCCTGCGAAGCCACTGATCATATCCCCGGCCGCCGCACGCCGTGGCCGCTGCATCCGCGCGTGAACGGCATGGTCTTCACGCCCGAATGGGTGGATGGGCTGATGGCGCCGCAGTCGCCCGCCGAATGCGCGGCCGAGGTGTGGTGGCACTACAGCCAGGGCGGCTATGGCACCTTTCCAGGTGACATCCTGTTCTATTCCGGCGGCTGGGATGCGCGCGACCGGGTGCACCGCATCGACACGCAGCGCTGTCCGCTGACCATGCTGACAGGCGAGTACGACTATTCGTGCACGGCCGAGGCCAGCGCGGAGACCGCCGCGAAAATCAAAGGTGCCAGGTTCCGCCGCATGGACGGCATCGGGCATTTTCCCTTCGCGGAAAATCCGGCGCTGTTCGCGGAATTCCTGCTGCCGGAACTGCGGGGCGCCTGAGGCGGCGCCCCGCTGCCCTCACCGCGCCGCCACACTGCGATTGGTGGCGATGATCTCGGTGATTTCGCAGATGTTGACCCGCATCAGTTCAGCGGTATCCCCATTGGCCCAGACGATGCGGACATCGTAATTGCCGCCCGAACCGCCCGGGTTGAAGCTCAAGGACCGGCCAGAGGGCAGCACGCCATGCCCCAACCGGTCACGGCCCCAATTGGCCATCGACGAAGGGTTGAAATGCACCTCGTTCACCGCGAAATCCGAGCGGTCGATCACCGCGAGACGGGTGTCGCATTGCGCCATGGCCGTGCCGGACAGCAAGACGCCCAGCAGGCCCAGGGCCAGAAATCGTCGGGACATTGAAACTCCGTACAAACACCGCGCAGTGGCGCGGGGTGCTTGCAACCTGTGCGCTGGCGGCGCGCGCAGCAAATGACCACAGTGTCAGGGTGAATGGCATGGAAGGCGCGCGCATCGTCGTGCCTTTCAATGCGCGGGCCGGCCGCGCTCGCTGCACGCGAAGTTGTGCGCGTGCACAAGGCCTTCATCATGGCCATCCGGCGCGGCGGGCCTGGTGTTGGGCGGCTTTTCCGCCATGCGTCCGCGCTGGCCGCAAGCGTAGTTGTGGTGGTGGATCAGGCCGTCATCATGGTCGTGGTTCATCGTCGTCATCCCTTCAATGCTTGTCGTGGAACTGCGCGGCTTCGGTGCTGGTGGCCAGCGCCGTGGTGCTGGCGGTGCCGCCGCTGGCCGCCATGGCCACGGCGTCGAAATAGCCGACGCCGACTTCGCGCTGGTGGCGGATGGCGGTGAAGCCGTTGGCTTCCTCGGCGAACTCGGCCTGCTGGAGCTCGCTGTAGGCGCCCATGCCGCGTTCGGCATAGCCACGCGCCAGGCGGAACATGGACAGGTTCAAGCTGTGGAAGCCGGCCAGCGTGACGTACTGGAACTTGTAGCCCATCGCGCCGATCTCGCGCTGAAAATGCGCGGCGGCATCGGCACCCATCTTGCGCTGCCAGTTGAAGCTGGGAGAGCAGTTATAGGCCAGCATCTTGCCTGGGAATTGGCGGTGGATCGCTTCGGCGAAATCGCGCGCGTCATCCAGATCGGGGTCCGATGTCTCCCACCACAGCAGGTCGGCATAGGGCGCATACGCCAGGCTGCGCGCGATCGCGTAGGCCTTGCCCATGCCGGGGCGGATGCGGAAGAAGCCCTCCGGGGTGCGTTCGCCACTGATGAAGGGGCGGTCGCGGTCATCCACATCTGCCGTCAGCAGCTGCGCGGATTCGGCATCGGTTCGGCACAACAGCACAGTGGGCACGCCCTCCACATCGGCCGCCAGGCGCGCGGCGTTCAGCGTGCGGATATGCTGGCCGATCGGCACCAGAACCTTGCCGCCCAGATGGCCACACTTCTTTTCCGATGCCAGCTGGTCCTCGAAATGCACGCCGGCCGCGCCCGCCTCGATCATTGCGCGCATCAGCTCATAGGCGTTCAGCGCGCCGCCGAAACCGGCCTCCGCATCGGCGATGATCGGCGCCATATAGTGGGTGCGGTCCTCCGCTTTTCCGTCCGCGCGTTCCATGGTCGCGATCTGGTCGGCGCGGCGCAGCGCATTGTTGATGCGGCGCACGACGCCGGGCACGGAGTCCACCGGGTACAGCGACTGGTCAGGGTACATCTGTCCAGCGCTGTTCGCATCCGCCGCCACCTGCCAGCCGGAAAGATAGATGGCTTTCAGCCCCGCCTTCACCTGCTGCAAGGCCTGCATGCCGGTCAGCGCGCCGAGCGTGTTCACGAAGGGCTGCCCCGCCAGCAATTCGCGCAGCCGCAGCGCGCCCTGATGCGCGAGCGTGTGCTCGATGCGGAAGCTGCCGGCGAGCCGCGCGACATCGGCCGCGCTGTAGTCGCGGCGGTTGCCGTCGGGCCAGCCGTGGTGGCCGCCGCCGCGTGAAACACCGTCCGGGGCCATGGTGATGGGAGACATTCGGGGTCCTTTCGTGCCGTGTGTCTGGTTGCGTGAATAATTCACATTGCGGTACGGCGACGCCGGCGGCATTCTTGCAGTCAAGGCGTAAGCTTGTGTGGATTTGCGCGGCGCGCGCGTTGGATTTGTAAACCGTGTGAAGGGGTGCCTCTTGTCGAAACCCATGATCGGCCGGGTCGTGCGCCGCCTGCGCGGCGAGAAGGGCGTCACCCAGCAGGCGCTGGCTGCGCGGCTTGGCATCTCGGCGAGCTATCTGAACCTGATCGAACACGACCAGCGCGCGGTCACGGCAGCGGTGCTGATCAAGCTGACGCAGGTGCTGGGCGTGGATGTCGCAGCACTCTCGGGCAACACCGAACGGGCGTTGGAGACATCGCTGCGCGAGGTGTTTTCCGACGCCGCCATCGGCGCGGATTCGGTGCCCGATGCGGAGTTGCAGGCGTTGACCAGCGCCGCCCCCAACGCCGCGCGCGCGGTCCTTGCGCTGTACCGCGCCTGGCGCGTCGCGCGCGAGGACAGCGCAGGCCTGGCGCTGCCCTCCGGCCGCCGATTGCTGCTGCCGACCGAGGAAGCGCGTGACTTCTTCCATGACCGCGCCAACCACTTTCCCGCGCTGGAATCCTTCGCTGAGGCGCTTTGCCGCGAAATGGGTGCGCAGCCCGCGGAGATGAACCATGCCATCGCCGAACGCCTGCGTGGGCGGCATGGCGTGCGCGTGGCCGTCGGCCCCCTGGAAGGCGCGCTGCGCCGCTTCGAGCCGGCCAGTCGAACCCTGGCACTGAGTGAATCCCTGCCGCGCGAAAGCCGCGGATTCCAGATGGCATTCCAACTGATGCTGCTCGAAGGGCGCGACACGGTGGACGCGCTGGCCGAGGCCACCACACCTGACGCCGCGGCGCTGATCCGCCTGGGCCTGCTGAACTACGCCGCCGGCGCCTTGCTGATGCCCTACGCGCCCTACGCTGCCGCCGCGCGCGCGTTGCGCCACGACGTGGATGCGCTGGCGTCGCGCTTCGGTGTCTCCTTCGAACAGGCGGCGCACCGCCTCTGCACCTTGCAGCGCGAGGGTGCGCGCGGGCTGCCCTTCTTCTTCCTGCGGGTGGACCTGGCGGGCAATGTGGACAAGCGCTTTTCCGCGGCCGGCTTCCCCTTCGCGCGTTTCGGCGGTTCATGCCCGAAATGGGTGGTGCACCAGGCCTTCACGACGCCGGGCAGCTTGCGCGTGCAGCATGCCGAGCTGCCCGATGGTGCGCGCTTTCTGTGCTTCGCACGCGCCGTCATCGGCCATGGCGCGGCCTGGGGTGAACCGCCGCCGCTGCATGTCATCGCGATGGGCTGTGATGCGGCGCATGCGCCGGAGCTGGTCTATGCGGATGGCCTGGACCTCAAGCACCAGCCCGTCGGAATCGGGCTGTCATGCCGGCTTTGCGAGCGTTCAGATTGCCGCAGCCGCGCATTCCCGCCGCTGGAACACCGGCTCAAGCTGGACCCGAATGAGGACGCGGCCTCACCCTGGCGGTTCGAGAAATAGCTCAGTCCACGAAGGCCATGCGGTCCACATCGACCATGCCGCGAGCGGTGATCTTGAGGTGCGGAATCACCGGCAGCGGCAGGAAGGCCACCTGCAGGAAAGGTTCGGCAAGACGGCAGCCCAGGCCCCGCGCCGCTTCGCGCAGCGCATGCAGCAGCGGCGCGAGTTCCTCATGCGCAAGCGTGCTCATCAGGCCCGCTATGGGCAGCGCGATCTCGGCGCGCACTGCGCCACCAGACGCGACGACGAAGCCGCCGCCGATCTCGCCCAACCGGTTCACCGCCAGCGCGATGTCGTCATCATCCATCCCGACGGCGCAGATATTGTGACTGTCATGGCCCACTGAACTGGCGATGGCGCCGCCGGCCAGACTGAAGCCGTGCACGAAGCCATGCGCGATGTTGCGGTTGTGTCCGTGCCGCGCGACCACGACGACCTTCGCCACATCCTGCGCCGCATCGGGCAGCACCGTGTCGCCCTGCACCGGCAGCCTGCGGCGCAGATGCTCGGTGATGATCTTGCCGGGAATGACGCCGATGACGGGTTGCTCGGCGCTTCCCGTCTTGGCGATATCGGCGGCCGACACGCGCGGGGCGCGCATGCTGTCGAGGCCGATGGCTGCCACGGGTTCGCGCGCTGCGAAGCGCGCTTCCGTCACGGTTGCGCCGCCGATCAGCACGCGCGCCACGCGACATTCGCGCAAGTCTTCCAGCAGCACGATGTCCGCGCGCAGCCCCGGCGCGATCATGCCGCGATCAGGCAGGCCGAAGGCGCGCGCGGCGGTCAGGCTGGCGGCGCGATAGGCTGCGACAGGCGGCACACCCAGCGCAATCGTGCGGCGGATCAGGAAGTCCAGATGGCCTTCATGCGCGATCTCGAGCGGGTTGCGGTCATCGGTGCAGAAGCACAGGAAGGCGCTGGTGGATTCGGTCAGTAGCGGCGCCAGCGCCGCCAGGTCCTTGCACACGCTGCCCTCGCGGATCAGCACCGTCATGCCCTTGCGGATCTTCTCGAGTGCTTCCGCCGCCGTGGTCGCCTCGTGCTCGGTGCGGATGCCGGCGGCGATGTAGCCGTTCAGCGCCGCCCCGCGCAGCAGCGGCGCATGCCCGTCGATATGCGCGCCCTGGAACAGCGCGAGCTTGGCCAGGCAGTCCGGGTCGCGCGCCAGCACGCCGGGGAAGTTCATGAACTCCGCCAGGCCGATCACCTTGGGGTGCGCCATGGTGCGCGCGATCTCCTGCGCACTGACCTCAGCACCTGCCGTCTCGAGCCCCGTCGCCGGCACGCAGGAGGACAGGTTCACGCGCAGGTCCATCACCATCCGCTGGGCCGATTCCAGGAACCACTCGAAGGCCCGCGCGCCCAGCACATTGGCCATCTCATGCGGGTCGCAGATTGCGGTCGTGGTGCCGCGCGGCGCCACGCAGCGCTCGAACTCGAAGGGTGTCACCAGCGAGGATTCGACATGGCAATGCGTGTCGATGAAGCCCGGCACGGCGATCAGGCCGGAGCAATCCTCCACCCGCGCGCCGGCATATTCGCCGAGCGTTCCGACAATGGTCTCACCGCAGATCGCAATATCACCGGGCAGCAATTCGCCGGTCACGACATCCAGCATGCGCGCGCCGCGCAGTACCAGATCGGCGGGTTCGGCGCCGCTGCCTTGCGCGATACGGCGGGAGAGTTGCTGGAGCATCCGCGCCATGTGGTGCGGCGGGTGCCGCACTACAATTCGCGGATGGCGGCGAAGGTCTGCGTGGCTGCGCGTTCCAACTGCCACAGCGCGGCCTCGGCCTGTTCGGGCGCGACCGCTTCGAAGCGCAGCAGGCTGCCTGGCACGGCCTGGCCCAGCCGGTGCAGATCAGCGGTGATGACGGTGGCGATCTTGGCGTAGCCGCCCACGCTCTGCCGGTCCGGCAGCAGCGCGATGGGCTGTCCATCACCGGGCACCTGGATGCAGCCTGTGGTGTTCCCGTCAGAGACGATTTCGCGCCGGCCTGCATGTTCCAGGGGTGCGCCGCGCAGGCGCAGGCCGATGCGGTCGGCGTCGCGCGTGACCTCGTAGCTCTCGGTCAGCAAAGTGCGGATCGCGGCGTCGGTGAACATCTCCGCTTGCGGGCCCAGAATCACGCGCAGGGGTCTGGCGCGGTCGGCCGGCACGGGGTGCGGCAGGCTGTGCTCGCGCCCCTCAGGCGCCTGTTCCAGTCGAAGCGGCAGCGCGTCGCCGGCGGCCAGGCGCCGGCCCTCGAAGCCACCGATCGCAGCGCGGGTGTAGGTGCTGCGGCTGCCCATCACCGGTGCCACCGCGAAGCCACCGCGCACAGCCAGATAGGCCGCGCCACCACGCAGCCTGCCTATGGAAATCACCTGTCCGCGGCGCGCCACATGGGTGCGCCAGAAGGTGATAGGCGCGCCGTCCAGCGTTGCGGGTGCATCGGCGCCGGTCAGCGCAAAGCGCAGGCTTTCCACGCGCACCGTGGCCGTGATCCCGAGGCGGCACATCTCCAGGGCGGCCTCGTCTGGTGCATTGCCCAGCACGGCATTGGCCGCGCGCAAGGCCAGCATGTCCAGCGCGCCGGAGGGCGGCACGCCGATGCGCATGTGCCCCACCCGGCCCAGGTCCTGGATGGTGGAGAACAGGCCAGGTTCTTCGATGTGCAGCGTCATGCGAAATCAGCCGCAGCGATGCGCGTGAACCGAACTTCGTCGCCTGGCGCCAGCAGCGCTGGCTGCTCCCATGCGGGGTCGAACAGGCGCAGCGGTGTGCGGCCCAGGATGTTCCAGCCGCCAGGCGTCTCCTGCGGGTAAACATTGGCCATGGCCTCGGCCATGCCGACGCTGCCCGCGGGCAGGCGCGTGCGCGGCGGCACGCGGCGCGGCAGGAACAGCGCGGGGTCGAGCCCGATCAGATAGGGGTGGCCCGGAAAACTGCCGACCATGATGACGGTGTAGGTGGGCGCGCAATGCCGCGCGATCACCTCCTCCGCGGGCAGTCCAAGGCGTATCGCGGCTTCGTCCAGATCCAGCGTGAAGGGCGCGTCGTAGCAGACCGGAATGGTGAAGCGGCGCGGCGCGGTGGCTGGCGCGGCTGGCAGGTCGCGCCCCAATTCCGTCAGCAGCGCGCAGATGGCGCGGCCGCTGATGCGCAGCGGGTCGAAGCGCACCAGCAGCGAGCGCAGCGAGGGCATGGTCTCGACCAGGCCGGCGGGTGCGGCCGCGACCAGCGCCGCATCCAACGCGCGCGCGCGTGCGGCGGCGCGCGGGTCCAGCGCCTCCGAGAATTCAGCGATGATCGCCGCATCCCCGGCGCGTCTGAGTAGCATGTGCCCATCTTGGCAGCGCCGCGCGCTCAGGCAAGCTGCCGTCCGGATAAGGGGAATGCGCGATGGCTGTGGTCAACATCAACTGCGACATGGGCGAGAGCTTCGGCCTTTGGAAAAAGGGCGAGGACGCGGCGATCATGCCACTGGTCAACAGCGCCAACATCGCCTGCGGCTTCCACGCCGGCGACCCCATGGTGATGGCGGCGACCGTGAAGCTCGCCGCCGCGCATCGCGTCTCGATCGGCGCGCATCCGGGCTTTGATGACAAGCAGGGCTTCGGCCGCCGCCCCATTCGGCTTACCAATGCGGAGATCGAGGCGCAGACCGCCTATCAGATCGGTGCGCTCTGCGCCGTCGCAGCCCTGCATGGCGCACGCGTCACGCATGTGAAGGCGCATGGCATGCTTCACAACATGGCCGTGCTGGATATCGAGATGGCGCGCGCGATCTGCCGCGCGGTGAAGGCGGTGGACCCCACGCTGATTCATGTCGGCCTCGCATTGTCCAAGATGCAGGAGGCCAGCGAAGAGGCCGGGCTGCGCTTCGCGATCGAGGGCTATATCGACCGCATGTACGATGAGGACGGCAACATCACCGCGCGCAGCAACGCGGACGCCGTGCACAAGGACCCCGCACGCGCCGCCGAACAGGCCGTTGCCATGGCGCGCGATGGCGTGATCCTGACGCGGCAGGGTGCGCGCATTCCGGTCAAGGTGCACAGCCTGTGCGTGCATGGCGATGAGCCGACGGCGGTGGCTGTCGCATCGGCCGCACGAAAGGCCTTGCTGGATGCCGGCGTTGCGCTGAAGACTCTGCCCGAGATTGGTATCTGAAGGAGAAACCGCCATGCGCCGTCGCGATCTGATGCTGGCCAGTGCGGCCGTCGCCGCCCCCGCCGTGGCGCAGGCGCCGCGCCTATTGCGCTTCGTGCCGCAAGCCAACCTCACCAGCCTGGACCCGATCTGGACCACGGCGAACATCACCCGCAACCACGCCTATATGGTGTTTGACACGCTCTATGGCCTGGATGCGCAGTTCAACGCGCGCCCGCAGATGGCCGAGGGGCACGCCATCGAAGACGATGGCAAGCGCATCACCATCACGCTGCGCAGCGGCCTGCGCTGGCATGATGGCGAGCCGGTGCGCGCGCAGGATTGCGTGGTCTCGCTGCGGCGCTGGATGCGGCGCAACCCGTCGGGCCAGCAGCTGGAACGCCAGCTCGAGGAGATGGCGGCCCTTGATGACCGCCGCTTCGTGCTGCGACTGCGCCGGCCCTTCCCGTTGCTGTTCGCGGCCCTTGCCAGCCCGGTGAATCCCGTGGCGTTCATGATGCCCGAGCGGCTGGCCAGCACCGATCCCTTCCAGCAGATTCGCGAGGCGATCGGTTCCGGCCCCTATCGTTTCAATGCGCGCGAGTACAATTCCGGCAGCCTCGTCGTCTACGAGCGTTTCGCCGATTACGCCCCCGCGCCGAACGGCCCGACCAGCTTCACCGCCGGCCCGAAAGTGGCGCATTTTGACCGTGTGGAATGGCGCATCATCACCGATGCCGCGACCAGCGCGGGCGCCTTGCAGACCGGCGAGATCGACTGGTTCGAACAGCCGCCGCCGGAGATCCTGCAGCTTCTGCGGCGCAATCGAAATATCCATCAGGAACCGATCGACCCGTTGCCGCTGACCGGTATCCTGCGCTTCAACTTCCTGCACGGCCCCTTCGACCGCAAGGAAATGCGCCAGGCGCTGCTGCCCGCCGTCAATCAGACCGACTACATGAGCGCTATCGTGGGCACCGACCCCGCGCTGATCCGCACGGGTGTGGGGATGTTTACCCCTGGCACTCCGCTGGCCAATGATGCAGGCCTGGGCCCGCTGACCGGCCCGCGCAGCCTGGATCGAGCGCGCGACATGCTGCGGGCTGCGGGTTACACCAATCAGACCATCCGCCTGATCGGCCCGACAGACATCTTGGCACCTTCCGCCATGACGCAGGTGGCCGGCGACATGTTCCGCAGGCTTGGGGTGAACCTCGATTTCGTGCTGACCGATTGGGGCACCGTGGTGCAGCGTCGCGCGTCGCGCGAGCCGATCGAACGCGGCGGCTGGAACGTGTTCCTCACCGCCTTCTCAAGCACGGATTTCATGGACCCGGCGGGGCATTTCCCGCTGCGTGGCAATGGCCTGAATTCCTGGCCCGGCTGGCCCACCATCCCGCGGCTGGAGGAGCTGCGCGACGCCTGGTTCGACGCGCCCGACCTGCCCGCGCAACAGAGCATCGCGCGCGAGATGCAGACCACGGCGATGGACGAGCTGCCGTTCATCCCCGTCGGCGCCTACATGTCCGTGACCGCACATCGCAACAACCTGCGCGACCGTGTGCCGGGCTTTGCGATGTTCTGGAATATCCGGCGTGCGTGATCCGCCTTCAGCGCGGCGGGCTGCGCATCATACCAAAGAGGGCCATGCCCGTCGCGATGAAGGACAGGATGATAAAGGTCGCCACCGGCCAGGACATCGGGTTCGGAATGGCCACCATCAGCGTCAATGCGACGGTGATGACGAAGGCTGGCGTCTTGGCCTGGTCCAACACGATGGCCATGACCACGCACAGCACGGCGGTCAGCAGCGGCACGGCGATTTCGGCACCCATTTGGTCCACTCCAATTTGATGTCGGAACGATCCTATAGCGTCCAGCCGCCGTCAATTACAATGGCCTGCCCTGTCATGAAGGCGCTTTCATCGGCGGCCAGATACACCACCAGCTGCACGAGTTCCTCCGGGCTGGCCAGGCGTCCCATGGCCTGGCGGGCGATGAACGCGGCGCGCGCGGCATCGAAGCCGCCGGCGGCTTGCGCATTGGCGGCGATGCGATCATGCAGGCTTGGCGTATCGACTGTGCCCGGTGCCAGGCAGTTGCAGCGCACGCCGCGCGCGACCGTGTCGGCCGCCACCGCGCGCGTCATGCCGATGACGGCGGCCTTGGTGGTGCCATAGACGAAGCGGTTGGGCGCGCCTTTGATCGATCCCGCCGCGCTGGCCATGTTGATGATGGAGCCACGGCCGCGTTCCAGCATCGGCGGCAGAGCGGCGGCCAGCACCTTCCACATGGCGCGCACATTCAGCGCGAAGGCGAAGTCCCAATCGGCATCGGTGCAGGTCAGCGCGGTGTTCTGGTGGACGAAGCCCGCGCAGTTGAACAGCGCATCCAGCGGCCCCGCGCGGCCGACCACATGCGCGACGGCTGCGTCGTCCAGCACATCCAGCGCATGCGTCTCAATGCCGGCCGCGGCCAGGCCAGACAGCTTGGCCGCGTCCCTGTCCGTGGCGATGACGCTGCCACCCTCGGCGGCCATGGCGAGTGCTGCGGCGCGGCCCATGCCTTGCCCCGCGGCGGTGACGAAAATGCGCTTGCCTGCGAGCCGTCCGGCCATGGCGGAATCCCCCGTGGTGTTGGGGGCATCCTGCCGTGTCAGGCGGGCAGGGGGAAGCGGTCGAGCCACTTCTGGTATTCGGGCTCCACCTGGATATCCATGCTGGCCAGGAAGCGGACCACGGCGCAGTAGAAGCTGATGGTGACGACCAGGTCGGTCATGTGTTCGTCGTTGAAATGGGCGCGCAGCGCGTCGAAGGTGCGGGCGGAAATGCCCGGGCCGGCGGCGGCCTCGCGGGCGGCGCGCAGCACCAGGCGGGCGGGTTCGTCCAGCGTCGCGGCGCGGCCTTCAGTGTCGGCGATGAGCGCGTGGATATCGGCTTCCGTTACGCCGAAATCCATTCCGATCTTGACGTGGTGCGACCATTCATAGGGCGCGCGCGCGACCCAGCCGACTTGCAGAATGGCTAGCTCGCGCAGCCGCGCATCCAGCGTTGAACCGTAGCGGATGAACTGCCCCAGCCCCTGGAAGGCGCGCAGCGCATTGGGGCTGTTGGCCAGGCAGCGATACAGCGTGATGTCGCGCTTCATCAGTTCCTGGTGCTCGGGTGCGAGCTGTTCGCGCGATACGTCTGGCAGGCGGGCCATTCAGGCAATCTCCCGGATAAGTTTGGCGCGCAATGCGCGCGCAAGGTCGCGACGATTTTCGGCTTCCATCACGAAGGCGCCGGGGCCGCCCATCACGTCGCGGCGGTAGTGTTCGGCCAGCGGTTCGCCGGCGCGGGTGAGGCTGCCGGGACCGGCGATGGCGAGTGCATTCACCACCATGCCGCGGCGGACGACGATGTCGCGCGCCATGGGTGCGGGGCGGAAGCTGCGGGAATCGGGGCCATCACCGGAGACATCGATCACCAGCTGGTCGGCAGTGAAGGGGCCTTCGCGCAGTATATGTGAGGCGTGGTGGATGGCATCGCCGATCGCGTTCCAGCTTTGTGGGCTGCGGGGGGCGGCGATCAACCTATCGGCAACGCGCTGCGCGTCGGCGCTGCCTGCGATGCGCATCCAGTCGACCACCAGGGCAGAACCGCCCGGGCTCCCCCATTCCAGCATCGCTACACCGATCGCGCGGCGCGGCTTGGACGCGATGGCGGCGAGCACAGCGGGGTGGGTCAGCGCCTCCGCGTAGCCTTCGCGTTGCAGCGCGAATTCATTGGCGTCGATGGAGCCGGAGGCGTCCATCGCCAGCACCAGCAGCAGGTCCAACCGCTCTTGCGCGGCGGCAGGCGCTGCGATCAGCGCGGGGCTGGCTAGAAGGGCGCGACGATGCATCGTGTCAGCCTGCACCGCCGCGCCGGGAGATTCAACGGATAATGCCGCCGGAGAGGCTGCCGGGGATGCGGTTGCGCCAGGTGCCGGCATCCACATGGGTGATGAAGTCCAGCACCGCGCGGTTGAAGGCGTCGGGGTCTTCCAGGTTCATGGTGTGGCCGCATTTTGGCATCACCAGCAGCGCCGAGGAGGGGATGGTGCGCTTCAGGTAGAGGCTGGCTTCCAGTGTCGGGTCATCCTCGTCGCCGGCGATGATGAAGGTGGGCGTGGTCATTGCCGCGAAGCCATCCTTCAGGTCGAACAGGGAAGGGCGCTGGCGCTGCACGCCCTGCATGGTCAGCGCGCTGCCCTCGGTGCTGTGTTCGCAAAGCTGGGTCAGGAATTCATCGAAGCCACGCGGGTCCTTTTCC
>JAPLOK010000067.1 GCA_026400775.1 Alphaproteobacteria bacterium
ATATGGCACTCGGCCCCTATCTGCATCGCTGGTTCCAACTGCCGATCACCCGCGCGCCGATGCCCCGGCTGGAGGCCTGGTACCAGCGGCTGCTGAAGCGCCCGGCCTTCCGCCAGCATGTCGCGGTGGAGATGAGCTGATGGGCACCGTTATCCGCCATGCCGACCAGGACGGCTTCACACGCGGTCTGCGGGCCTTCTTCGAATACCGCGACCTGGGCGTGGCCGGTGAGACCAAGGGCGGCTACGGCGCGCATGTGATCCGCGCCATCCCGGGCGAGCACGCGCAGCCGCAATGGCACCTGCACAAGCTGGATTTCCAGTTCGTGGTGGTGCTGAAGGGTTGGGTGCGCTTCGAATACGAGGATATCGGCGAGGTGGAGCTGCGCGCCGGCACCACCGTGCTGCAACCGCCCATGATCCGCCACCGGGAGATCGCGCATAGCGATGACCTGGAACTGATCGAGATCACGAGCCCGGCGGAGTTTGAGACGGAGTTGGTGGCGGCGCCCTGATGCGGTGCGTGCCGCCGGTCAGTGCGCGGTGATCATGACGGGTGGCTGCCGCTGAGAACTCCCTCGACCGCCTTCTGCACCGCCAATGCCTCCTCCAGCGTGGCGAGCGTGGTGGCCTCGCCGCGGGTGAGGGCGGCGAGCTTGTCCAGCTGGCCCGCCAGCGTCAGCGGCCGCATGGCGCTGTTGGGCAGCGCATCGGCGGCCGGCTGCCAGGCACCATCGGCGCCGAGTTTCTCCGCATAGGACCAGTCGCGCAGGCGGATCTGGCCCTGCGTGCCGACCAGGCGGGTCTCGTTCGTCTCATCCAGTTCGGTGCCGCCGACAGCACCGGTGAAGTTCACGGGCAGGGCGCCTGCCATCAGGCGCGCGCGCGATGCGGTCTCGCTGCCATCGCCCGGGGGATATTCGGCACTGCCCTCCAGAAGCTTCAGCGGCCCACCCACCCGCTGCGCGAGGAACAGGAAATGCGAGACGACCTCCCGCGTGAAGCCGCCCTCCGCGCGCTTGCCCAGCCAGGATGCGGCGGCCTGCTGCCAGCCGCGCGGCCAGTGGGCGAAGGCGCAGCTGATCGCGATGGAACGCAGGTCGCCGATCTCGGGCAGCCAGCGCAGCAGCTGCGCGGTGGCGGGCGAGGAGGCCATGGGGAAGTTCACAGCAGCGCGCTGCCCCTGGGCCCAGGCGACAAAGTCCCGCGCCGCCGCAACATCCGAGGCGAGCGGCTTCTCCAGGAACAGCGATTTCCCCGCGCCCAGGATCGCGCGGCCATGCGCGATATGCGAGGCCGGCGGGGAGGCGACATAGACGGCATCGGCCGCGGCGATCGCGGCCTCAGCGCTCGGTGCCATGCTGAGGCTGGCGTCGATGCCCGCCAGCCGCGCTGTGGCCTCGGGCGCGGGGTCCCACAGGGCGGCAATGGTGGTGCCGGGGTGCGCGAGGGCGGCGCGCAACAGCCTTTCGCCCATGATGCCGAGGCCGAGGATCGCGAGTTTCATCATCAAACCATGTGTCTCAAGGCTGGAGTCTATCTGGAGTTGTCATGTGAAACAAACCGGAGCTCGGCGCGCAGGTACGTTGCGCACACCAGTGCCTTGTTCCTGAGCGGGGCCATTCTTGCGGTTGCGCCAATGCAGGAATGATGGCCGAGTTTGGCGCGATCAGCCCGCGTGAGTGCGCACAACATCCACCCGAAGGGCTCATGATGAGAGACGGAGAAACCCTTCGAAAGGATTGGTGGGCGCACTAGGGCTCGAACCTAGGACCCGCTGATTAAGAGTCAGCTGCTCTACCCACTGAGCTATGCGCCCCACCGGCGCGGCTTCTACACCAAGCATCCGCCCTGTCCACCCCCGCGCCATCTCATTCGCGCGTGGCACCCATCTCCGTAGCGCGATGCACATGCACGCTGATCAGCAGCCCGAAGCCCACCATCACCGTCAGCATGGCCGACCCCCCATGGCTGATCAGCGGCAAGGGCACGCCGCCCACGGGAATGCTGCCCGTCACCATCGCCACATTGACGAAGATGTAGAGGAAGTAGTTGGTCCCCAAACCCACCGCCAGAAGCCGGCCAAACTGGTGCTGGCTGCGGAACGCGGTCAGGAAGCAGAAGGCCACCACGCCCAGCAGCAGCGCCAGGGTCACCAGCGCGCCCACCAGGCCGAATTCCTCGGCGATCATGGTGAAGATGAAGTCGGTCTGCTTCTCGGGCAGGAAGTTCAGGTGCCCCTGCGTGCCTTGCAGGAAGCCCTTGCCCCAGATGCCGCCCGAGCCGAGTGCGATCTTGGACTGGATGATGTTGTAGCCCGCCCCCAGCGGATCGGCCTCGGGGTCCAGGAAGGTCAGGATGCGCTGGCGCTGATAGTCGCGCAGATGCTCATAGATGAGGGGTGCCGCCGCCGCCGCCGCCGCGATGCCGCCGGCGAATTTCCACCAGCGCACGCCCGCGGTCCAGAACATCACCGCGCCCAGCATGCCGGTGATCAGCGCCGTGCCCAGGTTCGGCTGCTTGAGGATCAGCGCCACCGGCAGCAGCACCGCGATCGCGGGCGGGATCAGGAAGAGCGGATTGCCGATACGCTCCCAGCTGGCGCGCGAGAACCAGCTGGCGAGTGCCAGCACCAGCATGATCTTCATCGCCTCGGAGGGTTGCAGCTGGATGGGGCCAAGGTCGATCCAGCGCTGCGCGCCGCCGCCCACCGTGCCGCGCAATTCCACCAGCACCAGCAGCGCCAGCGCCCCCGCATAGCCCAGCCAGGCCAGTTTCTGGATGATGCGGATATCCAGCAGCCCGATGCAAAGCACCATGACCAAGCAGAAGCCGAAGCGCAGCGCATGCTTGTTGGCGTAAAGGTCCGGATTGCCGGAGCCGGCCGAATACAGCGCCACATACCCCACCGCCGCCACCGCGCAGAGCAGCAACAGGAACAGCCAGGGGATACGCCACAACTTCTGCAGGATCCCCACCCCGCGATCGCGCGTCAGCAGGCGTTTCTCGAAGACCTGCGACATTATGTCCGCCCCTCCGCCACGCGCGGCCCAGGCGGGCTGCGGAACCGGTTGAAGGTATCCACCAGCACATCGCGCGCCAGCGGTGCCGCGGCCCCCGAGCCGCTGGTGCCATGCTCCACGATCACGCTGATCGCATAGAGCGGGTTGTCCGCCGGCGCATAGCCTACGAACAGCGCATGCGGCCGCCATTCGCGCGGCAGGGATTGCACGTTGAAGCCACGCTCGCGCTGTTCGCGCGTGACACGGCGCACCTGCGTGGTGCCGGTCTTGCCCGCCATGGCGCCGAAGCCGCCTGGCAGGCGCGAGGCCAGCGCTGTCCCGCCGCCTTCATTGACCACCGCCCACATGGAATCGCGCATCAGGCGCAGGTCGCGCTCGGGTATGCCGAGCGAAGGCCAGTCCTCCGGCCGGGAGCCGCGCACCGGCCGCCCGCCGATCGCGCGCGTCAGATGCGGCTGCACAGCGCGGCCCGTGGCGAGCCTCGCGGTCATCGTGCACAGCGATAGCGGCGTCAGCTGATAGAAGCCCTGGCCGATGCCATGCACCACCGTATCGCCCAGCGCCCAGGGGCGGCCCTGCGCCTCGCGCCATTCGCGTGTGGGCATCACGCCGCGGCGCGTGCCGGGCAGTTCCACCTCAAGGTCCACGCCCATGCCGAAACGCCGGCCCATGGCGGCGATGCGGTTGATGCCCAGCCGGCGCGCCATCTCGTAGAAATACACGTCGCAGCTGACCTTGATGGCGGTGCGCATGTCCACGCCGCCATGGCCGCTGCGGTTCCAGCAATGGAAGCGGGATTCGCCCAGGTCGAAATGCCCGGGACAGGTGACACGCTCACCCGTTGTGGTGACGCGGGCTTCCAAAGCGGCCAA
>JAPLOK010000326.1 GCA_026400775.1 Alphaproteobacteria bacterium
AGAGGAAGGCCGCCACCACCGCCGTCGGGTTCTTGCGCCGCAGCCAAGAACCCGGATCGAAGGAGGTCATGAAGACGAAGCGATCCTCGCGCTCGCGCAGGATGGCGGGGTAGGGGTCGGGTACGTCCAGCGGCCCGTGCAGCGCCTTGCCGACATTGAACACCGGCCTCGTGGTATGCGCCGCATAGGCGTCGCGCACGAAATCCGATGGTGTCCAGATCTCGTCCATGCGGTCGCAGACGGCGGCCTGGGCGGGCGGCAGGAAGCGCATCTCGGTCAGGAAGAAGCCGATGCGCCGGCGCCCGGTGAGGCCCGCGAAATCCTGGCGCGCGGCCAGCATCGCCATGCGGTCGGGATTGACCATGAACAGGCTGGCCGGGCGCTGCAGGCGCCGGCCCTGCCCCTGCTGCGCCACACGCGCGGGCTGCTGTGACAGCGGCACCAGCACGCCTTGCGCGTCATGCACCAGCGTGTCGCCATCCTCCGCGTCGAAGATGCGCGTGGCGGTGCCGCTGCGCGCGAAGGCGGCGACGAACATGCGGAAATTCTCGCCCAGGCCCGAGCCGTTATTGTGCCCCACCAGCATCAGCGGCTGCGGCGTGGGCGGCGCGCGCAGCAACAGCGATGCCAGCTGCGGCAATTCCTGGTCGATGACGCGCGCGGCCTCGTCCAGCGCTTCGGCGAAACTGTCATGGGCGGCACCGGCATTGCACTGCGCCAGCGCCACCAGCACCTGGAACAGCGTGGCGCTGCGGCCTTCCGCCGAGAGCGGCTCGCGTAGCGCCGCCAGCACCTCGGCGCCGGTCAGCGCGGCCGCGCGCGGATCGCGGAATTCCCGCAGCACATGGCGAAACAACAGAGCAAGCCGGCCGGGCGCGTCATCCAACCTTGGCCGGTCCAGGTCGGGCGCGTGGCGGTCCCGCGCGTGGTGCACGAAATGGCTTAGCGGGGGTGGTGCGTCATCAGCATCGGTGCTGCGCCAGTGCTGCAGGTGGCTGGCCGGCAGCGCCTCGATCGGCAGGCCGTGGGGAAGCACGATATCGAACAGCCACCAGTCCCGCACCGCCTCGGGCGAGGCGAGGATGCTCGGCAGCGCGGCCAGCGGCGTCAGGGCCAGCGCATCGAGCATGGCCGCCGTCAATGGCGCGCCGCTGTCATGCTGGTGCAGCCGCGTGTGCTGGAAATAGGGGCGATGCTCCGGGCGGATGCTCGACCAGCCGCCGCGCCGCGCCAGCGCACGCGCCAGCAAGGTGCTGGGCGGGCCGAGCTCCGCCTCCAGCAGCCCCGCGGGCGGACCCGCGGCCAATTCGCGAAGGCTGTGGCCGGCATGGTCCGCCGCGTGGCGTACCGGGCCGGGCCACGGCGCCAGCTCCGCCCCGGCGGGCGGCTTCAGCGCGGCATGCCGCCTGGCGGCGCCAAGCGGCGCGGCAAGGTTCAGCGCGCCCGTGCGCATCGCCAAGGCGGCCAGCGGCGCCGGTTGCGCGGCATGAAGCCATTGCTGCGCGACCCGTCGCCCCTGCCCGCGCACCGGCGGGGCCGCCAGCCGCAGCCGCAGCGGCGCACCTTGGTATTCGAAGAACCAGAACTCGGCTTCCTGGATCAGGTCGATCCACAGCGTACCCGCACCGCCGGCCGCAAGCTGCGCTATGCGCCCGACCGGCAGGGTGAAGGCCAGGCGCTCGGCGGTCTCGCGCACCAGGGTCACGCGGCCCTCGGCGATGCGTGTCGCCACATGCGGCGCATCGGGCGCGGTGATGAACCAACCCAGGCGCAGACCGGCATCGGGCCAGGATCCATCGATCGTGACATGTCCTGCCAATTCCTGCTCCGGGCTTGGCCGCAGCGGTGCCGTGTCGACGGCAGGCAGGGAAATCTCGCGACGCAGCTGCTGGGCCGAGAGCCGCAGCCGCACCTCCCGCTGCACGCGGCGAAACAGGCTCCAGGCGGTGTCCAGGGTCGCGCTCATCGGCGCGCGGTCAGCCTGGTGCGGCCAGGGCGGCGAGCCAACGATCGACCCGCGCGCGGTTCGCACCGAGGTCGGAATAGCCGAACAGGCTGCGCGAATAGAGGAACAACGCTGCACCGCTGGGCGCCGGCGCGGCTTCGGCCACGATGATGTCCGGGTAGTTCATCAGCGCCGTGCGCTCGACCCATTGTGCCTGATGCCGTTCAGGCCAATGCGCCATGCGGGCAGTGCGCGGCATGGCGTCCGCGATGCGCAGCAGGCGGTCGATCAGCACGGCCGGCGGCACCGGATAGAGCGGTGTTTCGAGATGCTTGAAGCCCGGATGCGAGGCCGGCGCCGCCAGGCATGTGTTGGGCGAACGCGGCAGCACGAGGGAGGCGAATTCCACCGGTGTCACGGGTGGCAAGCCGGCCGCGCCGCGGCCGAACAGGGCAAGAGGAGATGTCATCCGCCCTCCATACCAGGAAGTGCGAGCCGGATCACGCCGCGCATTTCCGCAGGTGCCACCGCCCTGCCCTTGCGCAGGACGGCCACGCGCCCCTCCCGCGCCAAGGCGGCCGCGACCTGGCGCACGGGGCCTAGCAGGCTGCGCCAGGCTTGCGCATCGAGCGCGCGCGCGACCTCGCTCGGGCAGATGGACTTGCCGACGCCGCAGGCGGCGATCCGGCGCAGGATTTCGGCGCTGATGGCTTCGGTGTTCATGGCACGAGCCAGGTGGCGTGGTCGGGCGCGAAGGTGAAGCGCGCGCGCTGATGGCCCGCGGCATCGAGCCAGAGCCATTCCAGCATATCGAAGCGCAGCGCAATCACCGAGAAATGCGCGCGGCCGGACACCGCATCCTGCGGCGCGGACGGCGGTGCCGGTGCGGGCGTGCCGGGGCCATCGGCGGTGGCATAGCACATGCGCGAGAAGTCGCGGCTGGCGGCCCAGCCGGCGTCGGCCAGCGCGTCGTCGCGGTGCAGCGTGGCGTGGCCGGTCAGGCGCAGTTGCAGCTGCGCGGCGGGATCGTAGGCGTGCAGCGCGACGCGCGGATTGGTCAGAATTTCGGCGGCCTTGGCGGCGCGCGCATCGGTGTGCAGGCGCAGGGTACGCGTAGCCGGGTCGAAGCCACGCAGCACCAGCGTGCGCAGGCTGGGCGCACCATCGGCGCCGATGGTGGCGAGCGTGGGGGTGTGGAAGACGCTGCGGCGGTTGGTGGCACCCTGGGCCAGCAGCGCGAAGGCATGGTCGCGGGCGGCAGCCAGGTCACTGGCAAAGGCGGGGCGCGGCTTCATGCGAGAATGACCTCGGCCATGGCGCGGCCGGAGAGGAAGGCGGCTTCCGCGCGGCCGGCGATACAGAAATCGCCGGCGATGCCGATGCCGCGCCCGGCATCCCAGATGCAGTCGCGCTCGAGAGCCGTCTCGACCAGCGAATAGCGCCAGCGATGCGTGGCTTCGGCGATGGGCGCGGGCGCGTCGAGCGCCTTGCGCAGGGCCACGGCGATGATGTCGGGCGCGGCTTCGAGATTGGCGCGCGACCATTCGGGCGTGGCCTGCACCACCCAAGCTTCCATCGCATCGCGGCCAGGCTTGCTGTTGTTGCGCGCGGCCCAGCCGATCGGGCCGGCATCGGGGCGCAGCGCATCGGGCAGCGGCAGGGGCGCATCGAAGGCGGCCAGCCAGGTCCAGCAGGGGGCGTAGACGAC
>JAPLOK010000050.1 GCA_026400775.1 Alphaproteobacteria bacterium
ACACCGCGTGCTGCAACGCCTTCACATAGCCCGAGGCCGCGTTGTTGAAGACGCAGAGCACGATGGGCGCGCCGGTGCGGCGCGCGGTCTCGATCTCGCCGATGGTCATGTTGAAGCCGCCATCGCCGGTCAGGCCGACAACGCGCCGGCCCGGTGCGGCCAGCTGTGCGCCCAGCGCGCCAGGCGCGCCATAGCCGATGGAGGCGAAGCCACGATCGGCGATGAAGTGCCGCCCCGCGCGCTTGGTGTCGAAGAGCAGCCCGCCCCAATGGCCGGCGAAGCCGCCATCGGCGACGAGGATGTCAGTCTCGCCCATCGCCATGTTCAACTCGTTCAGCAGGCGGCCGACATTGATCGGCGTCTCGGCCGACTCCAGACGGTCCGCGGCACCGACGCGCCAGGCTGCCATGCGCGGCGCGACGGAGGCTGCGAATTCCGCGCGGCCGGAGGGCAGTGTGCGCGAGGCGGCGGCCAGCAAATCCTCCAGCGCCAGCTTGGCATCCGCCGCGATGCCGATAGTAGCGCGCGTCGTGCGCCCGATCTCCTCGGGCACCACCTCGATATGGATCAGCGGCGTTGCCGCCGGCATCAGCTGGAAGCGCTTGGTGGCGATCTCGCCCAGCTTGCAGCCGATCACGATCAGCAGGTCGCTCTCGGCGATGAGTTCGTTGGCGATGCGCGAATAGCGACCGAACAGCCCGGCCGAAAGCGGGTGCGAACAGGCGATCGAACCCTTGCCGCTGATCGAATGCGCGACGGGAATCCTCTGCGCCTCGGCCAGCGCCAGCAGTGCATCCCAGGCCTCCGACAGATGGATGCCGCCGCCCACCAGCAGCACCGGCCGCGCGGCGCGCGCCAGCAACGCCGCTGCGCGTTCCACATCCCGCGCATCCGGTCGGGCACGGCGCGAGGGCGCGCGCAAGGTCGCCGGATCGGCCGCGAAATCGCCGGCGGCGAACGCGTATTCGCCATGCGCCACATCCTCCGGCACATCCAGCACGACCGGCCCGGGCCGGCCGCTGGTCGCGACCGCATAGGCGCGCCGCACCAGTTCGGGGATGCGCTTGGTGTGCTCAACGCGGATGAGTTCCTTGCAGGCCGGGCGCAGGATTTCCACCTGCCGGCTCTCCTGCGTCATGTTTTTCCAGGAATGGTCGCGGTTGCTGTCGCCGGCGACGGCTACCATCGGCACGCCGGCATTGAGGCTTTCGACCAGACCGGTGACAAGGTTGGTCGCACCAGGCCCGAGCGTGCCGTCGCAAAGGCCAGGGCGGTTGGTCACCCGCGCCCAGGCATCGGCGGCAAAGGCGCCGCAGCGTTCATCGTTGATCAGGTGGTGCGGCAGGCCGAGCACGCGGCTCGCCTCATAGAAGGGCAGCAGCTGGAAGCCGCCCATGCCGAACATCGGGCCGCAATCATGCGCGATCAAAGCGCGGGCAAGAGCCTCGCCGCCGGTCATGGTGGTGGGTTCGCTCATTCTCTTGCCTCGCTCATCAGGGCCACGAATTGCTGTGCGGTATCGCCGACACGCGCGCCCAGCCGGCGCGCGGTGGCGTTCAATGCGGAGACCACGCCTGTCCGCCAGGCGGATATTCCATCGCCGATCTCGGCGGTCCAGGCGGAGACGGTGCCAGCGGCTATGCCGCGCGCATCGAGCGCGGGCAGCCGGGTGTATCCGGCGCCATCGATGCCGCCATCGGCGTCATTGTACAGCGCGGCGAAGACATCCACCTTGGCCGCTGTTTCCGGCCGCCCGCCGAGCAGGCCGCCATGGCTGCCCATCACCGCGATGGCGCCAACGTCATCGGCCGCCAGCAGCGATGCGCTGTCCAGCGCCACGGCCTTTGGAAAAGGCAGGGTGTGGCGGCTTTCGATGGCCTCTGGCGGAGGTGTGCTGCGGGCAGGTGCTGCCGCCAGCAAGGCCAGCGCCTGGGCCACAGGCTGACCTTTGGCGACACCCAAGGCGCGCGCGGCGGCGTTCGCATGCGCGATGATGCCGCGCGCCGCCAGATCCGCGCCATCGCCGATGCGCGCGCTGCGATGCGATGCGGCAGCCGCGGGCATGGCGATGCCGTCCAGAAAGCCGAGCCCGGCGATGCCTGCCTGGCGGACGCCCACCCCCGCATCATTCAACACCACCGCCGCGACACCCGCCTTGGCGCAGAGATAGGCCGCATAGATTCCGGCATGCGAACCGCCGCAGACCACCGCGCCGGCGGCGTCCGGTCCAAAGCGCGTCACGCTGTCGATGATGATGGGTGCCATGCGTTTCCTCTGCCACTATGGAAGGGGCGCGCGGGCGCGCTGGCAAGGTGGCTGCATGAAGCGCTTGCAATGCGCAGCCTCCAGCTTCATGTTTTGGGGGCTGGGCACGGCGGGCGCCCAAGGGAGAATCCAGGATGCAACGCGCAACGCTCGGCCGGCGAACGGCCTTCGCGGCATCGGCGGGTCTGGTGGCTTTGGCGCTGCGCCCGCTGCCCGCTGCGGCCAGCATGGAAGATGCGACGCGGGAGGCGATCCGCCGCGTCATCGGCGAGCGTACGCCGCAGGAAGGCCGCGTGACCCTGCGCCTGCCCGCCATCGCCGAGAATGGCAACAACGTCCCGCTGTCCGTCACGGTGGAAAGCCCGATGACCGCGGCCGACCATGTGCGCGCGATCCATGTGTTTGCCGACAAGAATCCGGCGCCCGAGATCGCGAGTTTCCGTCTCTCGCCCGCCATGGGCCGTGCCCAGGCCGACACTCGCATCCGCCTCGGCGTGACGCAGGATGTCATCGCGCTGGCCGAAATGCAGGACGGCCAGGTCTTCATCGCGCGCGCCGAAGTGCGCGTGACCATCGGCGGCTGCGGAGGTTGAGATGAGCACATCCCCTATCGGCCAACCGCGCCTGCGCGTGCCCGCGCAAATCCGCGCGGGCGAGGTGATTGAGATCCGCACGCTCATCTCGCACAATATGGAAACCGGTCAGCGCCGTGACCAGAGCGGCGCCACCGTGCCGCGCGACATCATCCGCAGCTTTACCTGCCGCTTTGAGGGCGAAGTGGTGTTCAGCATGGAACTGCACCCCGCGGTGGCGGCGAACCCCTACATCGCCTTTCCCTTCCGTACCGAGCGCGCGGGCACGCTGGAATTGACCTGGGTGAACGACGCGGGTGAGGAGCGGCGGCTGACGCAGGCGCTGCGCGTCACGTGACATGATAACCCGCCGGGACCTCGCGGTTGCGGCGGCGGCCATCGGTACCGCGCGCTGCATATCGCGGACCTGCATGCGCAATTGCTGCCGGTGCATTTCCGAGAGGCCTCGACCAATCTCGGCGCGGGTGCGGCGCGCGGGCAGGTCCCGCATCTCACCGGCGAGGCGCTGCTCGCGCATTGGGGCATCGCGCGCGGCACGCCGATGGCGCATGCGTTGGCCGATCTGGATTTTGCCGAACTCGCGCGCCGCTTCGGGCCGATGGGCGGGCTGCCGGCCATAGCGCGCATCATCCGCGCGGTGCGCGCCGAACGCCCCGCGCAGACCCTGCTGCTGGACGGTGGCGATACGCTGCAAGGCTCCTGGACCGCGCTGCAATCGCGCGGTGAGGACATGGTCGAGGCGATGCGGCTGCTGGGCGTGGACGCCACCACCGCACATTGGGAATTCACCTATGGCGCGGCGCGGCTGAGCGAATTGGTGGCCGCGATGCCGTGCCCTCTCCTCGCCGGCAATGTGCAGGACACCGAATTCGAGGACGATGTCTTCGAGCACACCGCGATGTTCGAACGCGGCGGCGTGCAGGTAGCGGTGATCGGCCAGGCCTTTCCCTATACGCCCATCGCCAATCCGCGCTGGCTGGTGCCCGACTGGTCCTTCGGCATCAAGGAGGAGAAGCTGCGCGAACGCGTCGCCGCCGCGCGCGCCGCCGACGCGGGCCTGGTGGTGCTGCTGTCGCATAACGGCTTCGGCGTCGACCGCCGCATCGCCGAGCGTGTGCAGGGCATCGATGTCATCCTGACCGCGCACACCCATGATGCGCTGGCCGCGCCGCTGCGTGTGGGGCGCACGCTGCTTGTGGCTTCGGGCTGCCATGGCAAATTCGTCACGCGGTTGGATATGGAGATCGGTTCCGCGGGCATCACCGGCTTTCGCCACGCGCTGATCCCCGTCTTCACCGACCGCATCACGCCTGACCCCGAAGCCGCGGCATTGGTCACGCGCCTGCGCGCGCCGCATGCGGCCGAACTCTCCCGCATCGTCGGCCGCACCGAGACCGCGCTGTGGCGCCGCGGCAATCTCAACGGCACGATGGATGACCTGTTCTGCGCCGCCATTGCACGCGAAATGGATGCGGAGATCGCGCTTTCCCCCGGCTTTCGCTGGGGTAGTTCGCTGCTGCCGGACCAAGACATCACCGCCGAGGATGTCTGGGCGCAATCGGCGATCACCTATCCCGGCATGTGGCGCGCGACCATGACCGGTG
>JAPLOK010000410.1 GCA_026400775.1 Alphaproteobacteria bacterium
CGGCATCAGGGCAGAGTAAGCGCGCCCCCGTCCCAGCGCGCCAGCACCGGCGCGGCACGCAAGTTCTGCTGCCGCGCATCGAAGTTCAGCCCCCAGCCATTGGGCAGCGCGCCCAATGGCAGGTCCAGCGCCGCCAGCCCCGCCCGCGGGTCAGGGCGCAGCGCATCGGCCACCGCCATCAACAGGCTGTAGCTGGCCAGCGAATGGCCCGCGCGCGGCGCCGAACCATAGCGGCGGCGATAGGCCTCGGTGAGCGGGTGCCCGGCCGGCACCGGGGGCGCGTCCAGCACCCAGGTGCCGTCATGGCCCTCGGCCGCTGCGTGCGCCGTATCGGCCACCGCATGCCCGCCCGAGAGGCCCATCACCGCGCGCGGCCGCCAGCCGCCATCGCGGAAGGCGCGGAACAGCGCCGCCACATCGCCCTCGAGCCCCGCATGCAGCGCGATATCGGCGCCGGCCGCGCGCATGCGCTGCACAGCACCCGGCATTTCGGCCGCGGGTGCCGTGAAGCGCAGCGCCACGCCAATGCCCGATGCCGCGAGGCTCGCCTCCGCCGCGGCGACCAGGCTTTCGGCCGAGGCGCCGCCATCCGACAGGATCGCAACGCGCATCGCATCGGCAGGCGTGCCCAGTGAAGCGGCGATGACGCCGCGCAGCCCATCGACGATGGCGGTGCCGAAATCGGCCGCCCGCGCGCCCAGCCGCCAGACCTGCCGCAAGCCGCGATCGGTGATGGCATCGGCCGTGGCACTCAGTTCCAGGAAGGCGATGCTCAGGCCCTCGGCTGCCTGGCTGACCGCCAGCGCCATCGTGGATGACACGCCGCCCAGCACCGCCGTGGGCCGGTCCGTGCCCGCCAGGCGGCGCAGCTCCGCCACCGCCGTACCCGGCTCCTGCGCATCGACGCGGATCAGGCGGATGCGCGAATGGCCGTTGCGTTCCTCCGCGGCCAGTTCCAGGCCGCGCCAGGTCTCATCGCCCAGTACCGCCTGGGGGCCTGACAGCGGCAAAAAGGCCGCCAGGCGCAGCTCGGCACTGGCCAGTGCCAGGCGCGGCGCGGCCAGCGTGATCAAGGCACAGAGATGTCGGCGGCCCGGCAGGCTCATGGGATAGGATCAATGGATGCTACACCGCACCAATTGGCCCGGAAGCCTCAGCCATGCAAGCCATGTTTCCGCCATGATTGGCGATTTTCGCGGCAGCTTGACCCCATGCCGCCGCCCTGGCCATCTGCTGGCCTGACCAGCCAGGAGCCACCATGCCGCTACCCGCCGAAATGCTCTTCATCGACCACGGCAAGGGTGGCGCGCCGGAGGTACTGACCCCCACCCGCGGCCCGCTGCCCACGCCACGCCCCGATGAGGTGTTGATCCGCGTCCAGGCGGTGGGCGTGAACCGCCCCGATGTCGCGCAGCGCGAAGGCAGCTACCCGCCGCCCGCCGGCGCCAGCCCCATTCTGGGCCTGGAATGCGCGGGCGTGGTGGTCGAGGCCGGCCCCGATGCCGCCCCCTGGCAGGTGGGTGACCGCGTCTGCGCGCTCACCAATGGCGGCGCCTATGCCGAATACTGCGCGGCGCCGGCCACCCAATGCCTGCCCTGGCCCGATGGCTATGACGCGGTGCGCGCGGCCGCCCTGCCCGAGACCTTCTTCACCGTCTGGGCCAACCTGTTTGGCCATGGCCGCCTGAAGGAGGGCGAGAGCGCGCTGATCCATGGCGGGTCATCAGGCATCGGCACCACTGCCATCATGCTGGGCCATGCCTTCGGCGCACGCATGATCGTGACCGCGGGCTCGGACGAAAAATGCGCCGAATGCGTGAAGCTCGGTGCCGCGCACGCCATCAACTACCGCACGCAGGACTTCGCCGAGGAGGTGAAGCGCTTCACCGAAGGCCGCGGCGTGGATGTGGTGCTGGACATGGTGGGCGCGCCCTATTTCGCGCGCAATGTGAAGTCGCTGGCCATGGATGGGCGGCTGGTGTTCATTGCCTTCCTGGGCGGGCATGTGGCGGAAAGCGCTGATCTGCGCCCGATCATGCTCAAGCGGCTGACGGTGACGGGCAGCACCATGCGCCCTCGCACCACCGCACAGAAGGCGCAGCTGGCCGCGCAGTTGCAGGCGAAGGTCTGGCCGCTGCTCGATGCCGGGACATGCGCGCCCGTCATCCACGCCGTGATGCCGCTGGACCAGGCCGCGGCCGCGCATGCGCTGATGGAAAGCAGCACGCATGTCGGCAAGATCATGTTGACGGTGTGAGCCAGGCCCAAGTCAGTCAGGCCCCCATCAGCCAGGCACAGGGGCTCAAGCTGCTGGGCCTGGCGGTGTTCCTGTTCGGCGGCATCTGGCCCATCTCGCGCCATGCGCTGGCCGATGCGACGCCGCTGTGGTTCGCCACATCGCGCGCCGCACTCGCCGCCTGCGCGGTGACCACGGTGCTGCTGGTGATGCGCAGGCTCGCCTGGCCCAGGCGGGCCGACATGCCGGCGCTGCTGGCGATCGGGCTGTTCCAGGTGACGGGGTTCTTCGTCCTCACGCATCTGGCGCTCGCCATGGTGGGCGCGGGGCGCACGGCGATCCTGTCCAATGTCACGCTGATGTGGCTGGTGCCGCTGTCCATGCTGGTGCTGGCCGAGCGCGTTTCCGTGCGGCGCTGGTGGGCGGCGGGCGTGGCCTCGCTCGGCGTGTTGATCATGTCAGGGCCATGGGCGGTGGATTGGGCGGCGCCGGACGTGCTGGTGGGGCATGGCCTGTTGCTGGCCGCCGGCTTGTCATGGTCGATCGCCATCGTGGTCACGCGGCGCTTCGCCCCACCTTCCTCGACACTGTCGCTGCTGCCCTTCAGCTTCGGCATCGCAGCCGTGCTGCTGGCCGGCGTGGCCGCCTGGCGTGAGCCCTGGGGCGGCGTGGGGCCTGGCGCCTGGTGGCATGCCGCCTTCATCGGGCTGGTAGCGGCCCCCATCGGCACCTGGGCGGTGACCGAATGCGGCCGGCACCTGAACGCCGTGGTGGCGAGCGTGGGCTTCCTGCTGGTGCCCGTGCTCGGGCTGGCGCTGGCCACTCTGTGGCTGCATGAACCGCTGGGCTGGGATCTGATCGTGGGGGGCGTGTTGATCGTGGCAAGCGTCGTGATGGCAGCGCGCGGATGACGTTGATGGCAGCGCGCGGATGACGTTGATGGCAGCGCGCGGATGACGTTGATGGCAGCGCGCGGATGAGGCTGAACATCATGGAAACCGGCGCGGGCGCGCCGGTGGTGGTGCTGCATGGGCTGATGGGCTCGGCGCAGAATTGGGGCGGCATCGCCAAGCGGCTTGGGCTGCGGCACCGGGTGCTGGCGATGGATGCGCGCAACCATGGCGCATCTGCGCATGCGCCCGGCATGGATTACGCGGCCATGGCCGCCGATGTGGCCGAGACACTGGCCGAAGCCGGCATCCCGCGCGCGGCCGTGCTCGGCCATTCCATGGGTGGCAAGATCGCGATGATGCTGGCGCTGACGCGGCCCGAACTGGTCACGCGGCTGGTGGTCGCGGACATCGCGCCGGTGCGCTACGCGGCGCCCTCGCGCGCGTATGTCGAGGCGATGACGCGCATGACGCTGCACCCGGGCATGACGCGGCGCGATGCGATGGCGGCGCTGACCGATACCGTCCCGGAGGAGGGCATCCGCGCCTTCCTGGTGCAGAACTTGGTGTTGGGCGATGGCGCACCGCGCTGGCGCATCGGCCTGGCGGAGATCGCCGCCGGCATGGACGCGATCGAGGATTTCGCGCCCCCGCCCGGCGCGCGATATGCCGGCACCGTGCTGTGCATCCGCGGCAGCCGCAGCGACTATATCCAGCCCCGGCACATGGCCGCGATCAGCGGCTTCTTCCCCGCCGTGCGCCATGCGGAACTGCCCGCCGGCCATTGGGTCCATGCCGATGACCCGCATGGTTTCCTGGCGCTGATCGAACCCTTTCTGGAGGAATGAACATGCACATCACCCCCTTCTATGCGGCCCTGCTGGGGCTGATGCTGGTGGCGCTGTCCATCGCGGTGATCCGCCAGCGAGGCCGGGCCAAGGTCGCGCTGGGCGATGGCGGCGACAAGCATCTGCAACGTGCCATCCGCGCGCATGCGAATTTCGTGGAATTCGCGCCGCTCGCCCTGCTGTTGATCGCCATGGCCGAATGGCAGGGCAGCCCCGCTTGGCTCGTGCATATCATGGGCGCGGCGCTGGTGATCGGCCGCGGCCTACATGGCTTTGGCATCTCGCAGGAACCCGAGCGCTTCATCTTCCGTCAGGCTGGCATGATGCTGACCTTCAGCGTGCTTATCGTGGCAGCCTTGGCGTGTATGGCGGGTTCGCTGTTGTGACCGGCAACAGCTCCGCCCCCGAAGGCGGCGGCGGCAAGGGGTAGCCGGACAGCGCCGACCACCATTGGCTGGTCAACTGCTCGCCCCACATCCAATCGGGCTGCCAGGCCATGAAGGCTCCGCCCACCAGAACCGCCAGAACCAGCAGGCGCTCCCAGCCGGCCAGCACCCGCGCGCCCAGCCAGGCCATGGCGAAGGCGAGTGCGACCGCCATCGCCCAGATAGGCTCCTGCATGTGCCATTGCGCGGTGGCCAGGGCGCCGGCCAGCGGCGCTGTGAACAGCACCAGGAAGGCGACCGCCAGACTCTCCTCTTGGCCACGGCCGATCAGCGCATGCACGAAGGGCATGATGCCCAGCGGCACGGCCATCAGGCACCACAGCAGAAGCTGGAAGAAACTGTCGGAGAGCTGGCCGCCGACCGCGGCATGCCAGGGCGTGTTGACCAGCGCCTCCACGCCATGCATCGGCGCGACCCAGCGCTGCAGGGCGGCGCTGGCAGGCTCACCCAGGGTGGAGGCAGCGACCGCGATGCCGGCGATGGCGACCAGCGCGGGGAAAATGGTCAGCAGGAACAGCGCGATGGCGGACGGCAGGTCCCGCGCCTCACGCAGGCCCACCGGCAGCACCACCAGCAGCGGCACGCAGATGTAGAGCGCAGCCGGCGTGGTCAGCACCAGCCCCGCCAGCGCCAGGCCGATGGAGATGAGCGACTGCGCATCCCCCACGCGCGCCGCGCGGTCGAAGGAGACAGCGACCATCCAGACCAGGGCCGCGGTGATCAGCAGCGTGGAGCCGGAGGTGGCCAGGATCAACGTGATCGGGTTCGCCGCCACCGCCAGCACGGCGAGCGTGGCGCCCAGTAGCGACCAGCCGCGGCCGCGCATGCGCCAATGCAGGATGGCCATGCCGATGGAGGCGGTGACCAGCGTGACCAGCAACAGCGTGGCAGGCCCGGTGCCCGGGATCAGCCGCAGCATCACCAGCAGCAATTCGGGCAGCAGCTGGCTCGCGGCTTGGGCCCCGACGGCGTGCGGCTGCCACAGCGCTTCCATCTGCGGCAGCAGCCAGCCGGCGCGGGTCAATTGATCGGCCGCGAGCATGAAGCCCAGGAAGCACAAGCCGCCCACCGCGGCCGAGACCATGGCGGCCCGGTTGGTGACGAAAGCGGCGTGCCGGGCCTCGGCGGCGGCCGCCTGGTTCATTGCGCCGCCTGTTGCCGGATATCGGCGATGGTCGATTGCGTGACCTTGCTGGTGCCGTGCTGGGTTTTTTCCCAGAAATGCGGCTTCACGATCAGCTGGTACAGCGCCTTGTAGGCGGCCACCGAGTGCATGACCCAGTAGATCGGCGCCAGCAGCGCCCAGGGCATCAGGCTGAACCAGCCACGCTTCGCCGCCGCCACCATGGTCATGTAGACATACATCGCATTGCCCACGACCAGGTTGAACAGCGCGAACCAGATGATGGGTTCAGGGAAGTAGGGCGAGACGATACTCTGGCCGAAAATCAGGCCGATCGCCGTGGTCAGCCACAGCACCGGGTTCAACAACGCGGTCAGCACCGGAAAGCCGATGAAGAAATGGAACCCCCAGAAGCCGGCACCGCCTAGGTTGCGAAACAGCTTGATGGGGTGGCGCATATGCACCAGCCAGGTCTGCATATAGCCCTTGATCCAGCGGCTGCGCTGGTTGATCCAGCTGCGCCAGACGCCATTGGCTTCCTCGAAGGTGGTGCTGTTCATCACCGCCACCTGATAGCCCTGCTGCGTCATGCGCACGCCCAGATCGGCGTCTTCGGTCACGTTATACGGGTCCCAGGCGCCGAGTTGCTTCAGCACCGCGGTGCGGAAATGGTTCGACGTGCCGCCCAGCGGAATGGGGATCTTCAGCGCATGCAGGCCCGGCAGCAGATAGTCGAACCAGTTGCTGTATTCGAGCGTGAACATGCGCGTCAGGAAGTTCTCGCGCCGGTTGAAGTAGTTCAGCCGCGCCTGGATGCAGCCCACCGATTGCGGGCTGCGCTTGAACATCGCCACCGCCTTCTTGAGCTGGTCGGGCTCGGGGATGTCCTCGGCGTCGAACACCACGATGTATTCGCCGCGCGCGAAACGCAGCGCGTAGTTGCAGGCCTTGGGCTTGGTCTTGGGGTATGAGGTGGGAACGCGGATGATCTCGAACACGCCCTCGGCCTTGAGCGCCTTGGCCGCCTCGATGGTCTCGTTGTCGTCCTGTTCCAGCACCAGCTTCACGTCGAGCTTGGCGAGTGGGTAGTCCATGCGGCGCATGGAGTGCACCAGGATCGGCAGCACCTCGGCCTCGCGGTACATCGGCACCAGCACGGTATAGACCGGCAGGTCCTCGGGCTTCAGTGCCGCCACTTCCTCATCGGTGACGGAGACATCCACCGAGTGATGCGCGCCCTTCCAGGTCAGCAGGAAGCGAAACCCGAAGGACAGCAGATAGAACAGCGTGATCGCGGCCGAGAGGGTGATCAGCGTCGTGGTCGGCGCCAGGAACAGCGCCAGCAGCAGCAGCATGCCGATCGCCCAACCGACCACGGCCTGCGGCGTGGTGATCACCTGCTTGGCGGAGAGTTCGGGGGTTGCGATGTGCAGCGCTTCGCGCGCTTCCTGGTCGGCCAGTACGTCGAAGCGCTTCTGCAAGGCCCACAGCACGTCGAACTTGGCGGTGACCGCCCAGCCCAGGCGTTCATGCGGGTAGCGGCGCATTGCCCAGGCCAGCACATCGGGTGCGGCGGGGCGCAGGGCTGCCAGCAACAGCGCGCCATTGGCCGCGCGCTTCCAGGGCAACACGCCGAGCGAGAGATAGGCGTCGCGGTCGGCGGCATCGAGCAATGCGGCATCGGGCGCTTCGGCGATCAAATCGGCCAGCGGCAATCCGGTGCTGGCAGCGGTCGCCAAGGCCCAGTCGCGCGGGGAGATGGTGCCCTCGGCGACCAGCACCTCACCGATTGTGGTGTTCCAGTTGGTGGCATTGTCCCGGGCCTTGGCCAGCGCGGAGGCGTCGATCCTGCCGCGCAGCATGAGCTGCGCGAGCGCACCTTCGTCATCGTCCGATGTGGTCAGGCCCATGGAACTCAGCCTCCGCGGCGGCGCAGGCGCAGGATCGCCCAGAGCACCAGGCCTGCCAACAGGATCCAGGCAGCGATGAACAGCTCATTGCGCCATTGCGAGAGCAGCGAGGCACCGCCGATGCCGGCAATCGCGGGCGCGGCCACATCGCGGCGGTCATCCAGGGCGGCGGCGACCGGCCGGGTGTCGAACACCGCGGGCAGCGTCGCACCATCCAGCACCGCGACATTGCCCGAGGAGAGCACGGCCGGAGTGCTCAGGCTGCGCTCCTGGCCCGGCGAGAACCACAGGCCCGGCACGCCGCCAGTGGCCGAGACCAGCTGGATCACCGACAGGCCGGCGGCGGGCGAGACCTCGACGCGGGACTGGTTACGCTCGTTCTGCAGCACGATGCGGCCGAGGTCCGGACGCAGCAGCCCGCGCGCCTCGATCTCGGCCGGTGCGGTGCGGCTGAGCACGATGAAGGGCCGGTCCAGCCGCGCACCGGAGGTCACTTCCAGCGCATGCGGGCGGGCATTGGCGCGGCTGATCAGCAGCGCCAGGTTGGGGATCGAGGCCACCGCCTCACCCGGCGGCACGTCGACGCGCACCAGGCCCGGACGGTCGGTCGGCACCCAGAAGCCCGAGAAATCTGACGGCGTCGGCCAGCCATCGGCCAGCAAGATCTGCGAGGCACCCGAGAGCTGGAACAGGAAGCTGCCATCGCAGGCCGGGCGGAAGCCGATGCGCGCGAGGCGCAGCACAAGGCGCATGCGGTGCTGGGTGAATTCCGGCGGCAGGCGCAGCGTCACGCCATCCATGATGACGCTGTCGCGATAGGTCTCGGACCAGACGATCCGGTCACCCACGCGCAGCGTGGCGGAAATGGCATTGCCCGGCGGCATGACAGGACCGCGGCCGATCAGGCGCAGCCCCACCGGGCGCTTGCCGGGCGGGATATGCGTGAAGGGGATTTCGAACTCCATCACGCCTTCGGAGAAGATGTTGATCTCCGGCCGGCCGATGCGCGCCTCGTTGAAGGTGATGGCGTCGATGCCGGGCATCTGGGCGTTCAGCGGCACGCCCGCACCCACGGCGGAGGGCACGAAGCGCATGGTGTTCGCGGCTTCCACCAGCGCGCGGGCGGCCGAGGTGTCGGCTACACGCAGCCGAGCGAATTCGCCGGCCGATTCGACCGAAAGCGGCGCGCCGCCGCGGCCGATAACGATCCGCGCGCGCGGATCGCCGGGCGGGGCCATGACCGGACGCGCGCCGCGATTGACCAGGGCCACGGCAATGGTCAACGCGGCCTCGATATCCTGCAAGGTGGTGGAGGCGGGCAACGAGATGGGCACATCGCCCACCAACCGGCGCCAGACCACGCCCACGCCCTCATCGCCCTCACTTTCGACACGCAGGCGCGTGTCGGGGTGGATGTGGCTCCAGACGGCGGGCGTGTCGTTGTCGAAGCACAGGACATCGCGCTGCAGCGCCTGGTCACCCTGGAAGCGCACGCGCAGGAAGTCGGTGCGGGCGAGCGCGGGCGGCACGCGGACGACGGCATTGGCCTCGCCATCGCGCACCGGGATGGTGCCGATCGGCACATCATTGGCGATGATGGTCATCGAGGAGAGCGCATCGAGCATGGGGCTCGGATTGATGCGCACCGAAAGCTCGGCGTTGCGGGGGTTGGCGGGCATCGGGAAGAAGATTTCCTGCATCCCGCGGGAGCCGCGCACGATGATGCCGTCCGCGAAGCCCAATTCGCGCAGCGAATTGGCTTGCGACTGGCCGGCTGCGAACAGCGCCGCGAACGCCAGCCCCACTCCGGCCATGCGGCGCATGATGCGCCTGATTGCTTCCTGCTGCATGCCCGTCAGTCCTCTTCTTACTTGCGCGCAGCTACAACTTAACGCGAGGCGTGGATACAAACCAATCTCTATGTGTTCTAAAAACGCGACACGCCTGCCCTAAAAAAGGCTGTTCTGCATCGGTTTTTCTAGCAAGGGTTGTAACTGGCCGCAACCCGCTGCGTCATTCCTGCCGCGCCAATTCCGCGATACATATTGCCGATGCTCCGCTCGATCCTGCTCGCCCTTGATGACACCCCCGGCGCTGTCGCCGCCCGCGACCTGGCCCTGGCACTCGCCCGCCAGCATGGCGCCAGGCTGACCATGGCCGGGCTGTCGGCCCATGATGATGGCATGGAGCCCACGCCGCTTGGCGCCTCGGCCTTCGCGGAACATCGCAACGCCGTGCTGGCCGCGCGCCAGCAGGCCGAGAATGCCGCCATGCTGGAGGCCGCGCGCACCGCCGCGGGGTCCACGCCCTTCGAGACCGTCACCCTCGATGAAGCGCCAGAGCCTGCGCTGCTCGCCGCGGGCCTCGGCCATGACCTGATCATCGTCGGCCGCGATTCCACCCTGGGCCGCGAGGCCTGCGAGGATGGGCTGGCCCCGGCCATCCCGGCCCTGGTGCGCGATGCGGCCCGGCCGCTACTGGTGGTGCCGCCGGGCTGGACGGGCGGCGAGGGGCCGGTGCTGGTCGGCCTTAGCCCCTGCGCCGCCGCCCATCGCACCCTGCAGGCGCTGGGCCAGCTTGGCCTTGCGCGGGACACCGGCTGCGTGGTGCATGCGCCCGATGCCGCCATGGCCGGCGCGGCCGCGGGCTACCTGACGCTGCATGGCGCCATCGCCGAGGGCCTGGCCGTGCCCGAGATCACGCCGGAACTGCTGCTGACCGAGGCCCGCGCCCAGCATGCGCGCATGCTCGCGGTCGGCATCGAGGGCGATCGCGGCATCTGGTCGCTGCTCTTCGGCAGCCCCGTCGCGCGGCTGCTGCGCGAGGCACCCTGCCCGGTCTTCATTCATGGCTGAGGCGCGCTACCGCCGCGCGGCGAACTGCGCTACCAGCAAGCCATGACCGATACAGTTCCCGTGGACCCGAAGCTGCTTGAGATCCTGGTCTGCCCGCTCACCAAGGGGCCGCTGCGCTACGACCGCGAGCGCGCCGAACTGGTCAGCGAGCAGGCTGGCCTCGCCTATCCCATTCGCGATGGCATCCCCATCATGCTGCCCGGTGAGGCGCGCAAGCTCCTGGCATGAGCGCCGCCCCCACGGAGCTGCGCTACCGCCGGGAAGAACGCCTGCTGGTCATCGCCTGGCCTGATGGCACGCACCATGAATTGCCGGCCGAGTATCTGCGCGTGGAAAGCCCGAGCGCCGAGGTGCAGGGACATGGCCCTGGCCAAAAGGTGATCGTGGCCGGCCGCCGCCATGTGGGCGTGATGCGCATGGAACCGGTGGGGCATTACGCGGTGCGCATCGTCTTCGACGACATGCACGACACCGGCATCTACCCCTGGGATTACCTGCGCAGGCTGGGCGTTGAACAGGAGCAGCGCTGGGCGGAATATGAACAGGCCCTGGCCGCGCGCGGGCTGAGCCGCGAGCCGGTCAGGCGGCCGCAAAGCTCTCCACGAGGCC
>JAPLOK010000409.1 GCA_026400775.1 Alphaproteobacteria bacterium
GAAGGCGCGGATGACGCGGGCGGGGACGATCCATGCCGCGTCCGGATCATTCAGCGCGCGCTGGCTGACGATGCCCAGCAGGCAGAGGGTTTCGGCGTCGAACACGCCGCCGCCGGATTCGCCGGGTTCCAGCCGCAGGGCCAGCACGGCATAGCTGCCGAAGGCAGGGTTGGCCTCCGGTGTTTCGGCGTCGAGCCGGGCGGGGGCGATGCGATCGCGGGTGGCGACCAGGACGCGTTGGCCGGGGTTAGGGTTGGTGGCGCAGACCGTGGCGCCGGGAAGCGCCTGGGCGGCCAGGAGCGCCAGGTCCTCACCGCGCAGATAGGCGAGTTCGCAATCGGCGCGGTTCAGGCGTGCCTGACCGGCGCGCAGGCGATGCGCGAGGCCGGTGGGGGTGATGAGCGCGGTGAGCGTTGGCGGCGTGTCACTGCGGCCAAGGCGGCACCAGCCCTCGGCGATGCCGGCTTCGTCGAGGATATGCGCGGCTGAGAGCAATGTGCCGTCGGCAAGGCGGATGGCGGTGGCGCGGGCGCGCGCAGTGTCACCGAATTCGACAGTGACGGGGACGACCCAATGCGATGGTAGCGCCGGCGCGCAGCCTGTCAGCGCGAGGGCGAGAAGAAGACGGATCACAAGCCGCGCAATACCTTGCCGGGGTTCATCAGGCCGAGCGGGTCCATGGCGCGTTTGATGGCCTGCATCGCCGCCAGTTCCGCGCCACCGCGCCAGTCTTCGACCATGTCGGTCTTGATGCGGCCCACACCATGTTCGGCGCTGAAGGAGCCGCCCAATTCGCGCACGATCTCGTTCACGCAATCCATGATGTCATGGCTGCGCGCGAGGAAGGCAGCAGGGTCCGTGCCCGGTTCCTGCGCCAGGTTCATGTGGATATTGCCGTCGCCGATATGGCCGAAGGGCACGGGGCGGCTGCCGGGGATCAGGCGTGTGAGTGCCTCGCAGGACCGGCGCACCATTTCCGGCACCTTCGAGACCGGTACCGAGACGTCGTTCTTCACGCTGGCGCCGGCGCGCTTCTGGCCTTCGGGGTGCTCCTCGCGCAGCTTCCAGATGGCGGCGCGCTGGGCTTCGGATTCCGCCAATGCGGCGTCGGTCACTTCGCGGGCTTCCATGGCGTCCTCCAGCACGGATTCCAGCAGCGCCCGCAGGTTGGCGCCGGGGCGCGAGGAAGCCAGATCGACCAGCACGTAATGGGCCGCGCGTTCGGCCAGCGGCAGGCTGACGCCGGGCACATGGTCCAGCACCAGGTGCATGGAACCGGCTGACATGTATTCGAAGGCGCGCACGGCGCTTTCGTCGCGGCCGCGGAAGCGGCGGAACAGCGACAGCGCGGCATCCTCGTCGGCCACCGCGCAGAAGGCGACGGCTTCCTCCACCGGGCGCGGGAACAAGCGCAAGGCGGCCGCGGTGATGATGCCCAGCGTGCCCTCCGCACCCACCAGCAGATGGCGCAGCGCGTAGCCGGTATTGTCCTTCCGCAGGCGGCGCAGCCCGTGCCAGATGCTGCCATCGGGCATCACCGCTTCCAGGCCCAGCATCAGCTCGCGCGCATTGCCGTAGCGCACCGTGGTGTTGCCGCCGGCATTGGTGGAGAGCACGCCGCCGATCGTGCAGGAGCCCTCGGCCGAGAGCGAGAGCGGGAACAGCGCGCCGGCATCCCGCGCCGCATCCTGCGCCACCTTCAGGATAACGCCGGCCTCGGCCACCATGGTCATGTCGTTCACGTCGATGTCGCGGATGCGCGTCATGCGCGTGGTGGTCAGCACGATCTGCGTGGCGGTCTCATCGGGCGTGGCGCCGGCGACCATGCTGGTATTGCCGCCCTGCGGCACCATGGGCACGCGGGCGGCGGCGCAGAGGCGCACGGCATCGGCCATTTCCTCGGTGCTGGCGGGGCGCAGGACGGCCAGCGCATGGCCCTGGAACAAGGCGCGCCAATCGGTCTCATGCGGGGCCATGTCGGCGCCTTGCAGAACCCCTTGCGGGCCGAGGCGTTGGGTGAGTGCGGCGAGGAGATCGTCACGGGTCATGCGGTTCCATCCCGCTTGCGCGCGCGGCGGTCAAGCGCCAGCATCGGAGGCATGCGCCAGACACGAATCCCCTGCGTCATCATGCGGGGCGGCTCCAGCCGCGGCCCCTATTTCCTGGAGAGCGACCTGCCCTCCGACACCGCCACGCGCGACGCCGTGCTGCTGGCCGCCATGGGCAGCGGGCACCAGCTGCAGGTGGACGGCATCGGCGGCGCCAATACGCTGACCAGCAAGGTCGCCATCGTGGCGCCCAGCCGCGAGGAAGGCGTGGATGTGGACTACCTGTTCGCGCAGGTGGATGTCCTGAAATCCATCGTCGATACGCGGCCCAATTGCGGGAACATGCTGGCCGGCGTCGGACCTTTCGCGATCGAGGCCGGCATCTTGCGGCCGCAGGGCGAGACCACGCTGGTGCGCATCCGCAACCGCAACACCAGCGCGCTGATCGAGGCGCTGATCCAGACGCCCGGCGGCGAAGTGACCTATGACGGCGATGCCGCGATCCCCGGCGTGCCGGGCACCGCGGCCCCCATCATGCTGCGTTTCCGCCAGGTGGCCGGCGCCAAGACCGGCAAGCTGTTCCCGACCGGGCAGCGCCGCGAGATGATCGATGGCATCGAGGTCTCACTGGTGGATTGCGCCATGCCGATGATGCTGCTGCGCGCCGCTGATGTCGGCACCAGCGCGGAAGCGGCACCAGCTGACATCGACGGCGATACGGCCCTGCTGGCCCGCATCGAAAAGCTGCGGATGGAAGCCGGGCGGCGCATGGGCTTTGGCGATGTGACCGACAGCGTGGTGCCGAAGGTGGGGCTCGTCGGCCCAACGCAAGGCGCCGATTTCGCCGTGCGCTATCTGACCCCGCACGCGGTGCACAAGGCGTTGGCCGTGACCGGCGCCATCTGCCTGGCCGCCGCATCCAGGGTGCCCGGCACCGTGGTGCCGCAGGTCGCAGGCGAGACCGTCTATATCCGCCATCCCGGCGGCGTGCTGGATGTGCCCATCGCCATGAACGGCGAGGAGGACGTGGCCTGGGCCGGCATGCTGCGCACCGCACGGCGCATCATGGAGGGCACGCTGCTGGTGCCCGGACGCATCTGGACAGGTACGGCGCCCGCGCGCTTGGCGGCCGAATGATGCTCGCGCGTCGCACGGCCTTCGCCGCCGCCCTCGCCCCTGTCGCCGCCGCCCGCGCACAGCAGGATTTTCCCAACCGGCCGATGCGCATCCTGACGGCGTTTGCCGCGGGCGGCGGCACCGACCTGATCGCACGCGCCATCGCGCATGCGATGACCCCGGTGCTGGGCCAGCAGGTGCTGGTCGAGAACCGCCCCGGTGCGGGCGGGAATTTGGCCACCGAGGTCGCGGCGCAGGCGCCCGCCGATGGCTACACCATCCTGATGGGCAATCACGGCCCGATGTCGGTCAACCCGACGCTGTTCCGCAACCTGCGCGTGGACCCCGAGCGCGCCCTGACGCCGCTGGGCCTGGTCGCGGATGCGCCGCTGGTGGTGGTGGTCGGTCCGCGTTCGCGCGCGCAGAACATGCGCGAATTGCTGGATGAGGTGCGCGCCGGGCGCGGCGACACGACCTATGGCTCGGCCTCCAATGGTTCGGCCAGCCACCTGGCCGCGGCGCTGCTGATGCAGATGGCCGATTTGCGCGCCGAGCACGTGCCCTATCGCGGCGCCGGCCCGGCGCTGACCGATGTGGCCGCCGGCACGCTGCACTTCATGATCACGACGCTGCCTTCGGTGGTGGGGCTGCTGAACAGCAATGTGCTGCGCGCACTCGGCGTGACCGGCGAGCAGCGCATCCCTGTGATTCCCAATGTGCCCACGGTCGCCGAGACCGTGCCCGGCTACAAGGCGACCGCCTGGTACGGGCTGCTGGTGCGCCAGGGCACGCCGGAGGCGATCATCGCGCGGCTGACCAGCGCCATGCAGGCGGGCCTGCGCGACCCCGCGCTGAATGCGCGCCTGCGCGATGAGGGCGCCGAGCCCTCCAGCATGGACGGTCCGGGCTTCGCGCGGCTGATCCGGGAAGAACGTGTGCGCTGGGCGGAAGTGATCCGCCGCGCCAACATCACCGTGGATTGAGGAAGGACATGCCATGCGCCGTTGGATCACCGCCCTGGCCCTGCTGCCGATGATGGCGGCGGCCGAGCCCATCACGCTGGAACGCTTCGGCAGTTTCCATGTGGGCGGCCGGGAGGTTGTTGTCAGCGGCCAGCCGGTGCGCGAGGTGCTGTTCAGCCCCGGCGGCGTGCCCGCGCGCGTCGACCCCAACGGCACCTATCTGGTGGGGTCGATGTATGCGCAGTTCATGGTGCCGCGGCCGCTGCGCGGGGCGGCGCCGCTGCTGATGTGGCATGGCGGCGGGCTGTCCGGCGTGAGTTGGGAAACCACGCCCGATGGGCGCGATGGCTGGCAGCACTTCTTCCTGCGCCGCGGCTGGCATGTCGTGGTGTCGGACGCGGTGGAACGCGGCCGCGCCGGCTGGACGCAGATCCCCGAACAGACCGGCGGCACAGCACTGACGCTGACGGTGGACAACCCCTGGGAACGCTTCCGCATCGGCGCGGGCACGGGGTCCTTCGCGCGCGGCGAGGTGCTGCCGGGCAACCAGTTCCCGACCGACCGCGAGAGCTACATGAACTTCATGCGGCAGGTCGTGCCGCGCTTCACCACCACCGATGATATGACGCTCGCGGCCTATATCGCGCTGCTGGAGCGGACCGGGCCCTCGGTGGTGATGGCACATAGCCAGGCCGGTCTCTTCGCCTGGCGCGCGGCGCAGGCGCGGCCCGACCTGGTGCGCGCGCTGGTGCTGGTGGAACCCGCCGCGGTGGGCGATGCCGCGCAGGTGGCGGCGCTGCGCAATGTGCCGGTGCTGCTGGTCTATGGCGACTATATCGCGCAGGACGCACGCTGGCCGACCATCCGCGCCAATGGCGTGCGCTTCGGTGAGGCGGTGCGTGCCGCCGGCGGGCATGTGGATGTGGTGGACCTGCCCGAGCGCGGCATTCGCGGCAACAGCCACATGATCATGATGGACCGCAACAGCGACGAGGTGGCCGAGGTGATCCAGCAATGGCTCGGGGCCCGGGGGTTGTGGCGGTAGGGCGAACCCTACCGCCGGCCTTTGCGCGACCAATTGCCGGCCGCGCCATGGGTCAGCGACGCGGCGGCACTTCCGACACGCCCAGGATCGCCGGGATGCGCGAACCGCCCTGATAGACGCCAAGCCAGATGTCGTACTGGCCCGATTGCGGGCGCTGGAAGACCAGGCCCGGATTGGTGCCGTCGAAGTCATCATTGCAGGCCCAGCGGCCGTCCGGAAGGTTCACCACCAGCGTCACATCCACGCGCGACTGCGCGAAGATGTAGAGCGGGAAGTTCCCGGCCGTGTAGTTCAGCCGCACATCCGGCGCATCGGCGATGGTGCCCAGGCAGCCAGCGCCGAGTTGCGCGGCAGAGCGCGTGCCACCCGCGGTGATCTGCACCGTGCGGGGATCAGGCTCGAAGCCGGCGCGCAGGTTCCAGGTCCCGAAGGCCGGCGCGCGGTTGAAGTTCTGCGCGAGCGCCGTGGCGCCCAGCGCCATGCCGACCGCGACCAGCGCTACAGTTGCACGATTAAGCATCAGTGAAACCTTTTTGGTTGTGTGTTGGAAATCAGCGGCGCGGCGGCAATTCGGAAATGCCCAACCGGGCGGGAATGCCCGATCCGCCATCGAAGACGCCGACCCAGATGTCGTATTGCCCCGATTGCGGCCGGTTCATCACGATGCCGGGGTTCAGCCCGTCAAAGTCGTCATTGCAGATCCAGGTGCCGTCCGGCAGGTTCACCACCAGGGTCGTGTCGGCACGAGGCTGCGCGAAGATATACAGCGGCAGGGTGCCGGCCGTGTAATTCACCCGGAAGTCCGGTGAATTGGCGATGGAACCGGTGCAGTTCGCGCCCAGCCGTTCAGCGTTGATGCGACCGCCCGCCGTTACGTCCACGAAGCGCGGATCGGGCTCGAAGCCGACGCGCAGATTCAGGGTGCCAAAGGTCGGGTCACGGTTGAAATCCTGGGCGACAGTCGCGCCGGCCAAGGCGATCCCGAGAACGGCCGCAGCCGCCACCATGCGGTTAAACATTGGTGCATTCCTCACTGCTGTTGACAGTTTGAGTTTAATGGGCCGTTTCCACCACGCAAGGAGATTATTCCGTCCGCAATGCGACAATTGGATCAAGACGCGACGCCATGACCGCAGGGTAGAATCCGAAGAACAACCCGGTCGCGATGGACACGCCCGCGCCCAGCGGAATCGCGGTGGCCGACACCACGAAGGCCCAGCCCGACATCTGCGCAAAGCCCCAGGCGCCGGCCAGGCCAAGCAGCACGCCGAAAGCGCCGCCGACCAGCGACAGCACGGCCGCCTCCGTCAGGAACAGGGACTGGATGTTCCAGCGCGTGGCGCCGATCGCGAGCCGCACGCCGATCTCGCGCCTGCGCTCCTGCACGCTGACCAGCATGATGTTCATCACCCCCACACCGCCCAGCACCAGCGCGATCGCGCCCACCGCGCCCAGCAGCAGCGTGAACAGCCGCATCTGGCTGGCCAGCCCCGCCAGCAAGGCGCGCGCGGATTGAACCTGCACGCGGCCATCGCGCATGGATGGTTCCAGTGCCGTGCCGATGGCGCGCGCCACCTGGTCCGGGTCGGCATCGGGCGCCGCGCGCGCCACGCCCCAGGCCAGTTGCGGCATGGACATGATGCGCCGGCCATTGAGGATGCTGACCATCAGCGCGTCATTCACATCGGCCGGCATCATCGGGCTGGGTAGGCTTGGTTCCAACACGCCGATCACGGTGAAGACATAGCGGCCCACGCGAATGTTGGAGCCCACGCGAATGCGGTTGAACGGGGTGGAGAGCTGCTCGGCCAGTGCTGAGCCCACAACCGCGAATGGCTCGAACCGGTCATGCCGCGAGATGAAGCGCCCCTGCGCCAGGCGCACCCGGGCCACCGGCGCGAAGCTCTCCGTCACGCCCAGAAAGCTGGTGCTGCGCGATTGCCCTTCCGCGCTCACCTGGCCGCCGCCCAGCATGAAGGGTGCGATCAATGACAGGCCGCGCAACTGGCCGGCCAGCGCCTCGGTCTCGGCCAGCGGCAGGTTGCCCAGACCCTGGTCGCTGTCGGCGCGGATCAGCAGGATGTCGGTGCCCATGGCGCGGAATTGCCGCGCCGTCTCCTCGCGCGCGATGGCGCCGACGGTGAGCATGGCGATCACCGCGCCCGCACCCACCATGATGCCGATCAATGCCAGCAGGCTGCGCTGGCGCGATGCCAGCAGATTGCCCACGGCTTCGAGGATGGCCTGCTTGATCATGGTTGGAGTGCGCCATCCATCATCACGCCGCCATCCTGAGGTCTTGCGCGATCCGCCCGCCACCCAGGCGCAGCTGCCGCGGGCATTGCGCGGCGATGTGCGGGTCATGCGTGATGATCAGCACCAGCACGCCCAATTCGCGGTTCACCTCGAGGAACAGGTCCATGATTTCCTGGGCGACCTTGGGGTCGAGGGCGCCGGTCGGTTCGTCCGCCAGCAGAACCTTGGGCTGGCCAACCAGCGCGCGGGCAATGGCGACGCGTTGCTTCTGCCCGCCCGAGAGCATGGCGGGCATGTGTTCCATCCGGTCCGCCAGGCCCACGCGTTCGAGCATGGCGCAGGCCTGGCGCCTGGCTTCAGCCTCGGGGGTGCCGCGATACATCAGCGGCAGCGCGGCGTTGCGCCAGGCGTTGAGCCGCGGCAACAGAAAGAAGGACTGGAAGACGAAGCCGATCAACCGGTTGCGCAGGGCGGATTGCTTGTCGGGGGGGGCTGCCAGCACGTCCTCGCCGGCGATGCGGTACTGGCCGCGCGTGGGCCGGTCGAGCAGGCCGATGATGTTAATCAGCGTGGATTTGCCCGAGCCGGAGCCGCCCATGATGGAGCAGAATTCCCGCTCACCGACATGCAGCGTCAGGTCGTTCAGCACGATGGTTTCGGCCGGCCCGGTGCGGAAGCTTTTGGTGATGTCGGTCAGCTCAAGCATGGAGTGCAGCGTAAGCGCAGAAGCGTGCCGCGTCGCAAGCGCGGGTCGGTCTTGCCGGGTCCATGCGGGCGGGTAAGCTGGTAGCGGAAACAGGGGGACGGCCATGGCTTATGAGATGATCATCACGGAAACCCAGGGTGCAACGGCGCTGATCCGGCTGAACCGGCCGGCCGCGCTGAATGCGCTGTGCGACCAGTTGATGATCGAACTCGGCGAGGCGCTGCGCGGGTTCGATGCCGACCCCGCGGTCATGTGCATCGTGATCACCGGCAGCGAGAAGGCGTTTGCCGCCGGGGCCGACATCAAGGAGATGAAGGACCGCACCTACCCGGCCGTCTATGAGAACGACTTCATCGCCGCGAACTGGGAGGTGGTGCCCACGATCCGCAAGCCGGTGATCGCGGCAGTGGCAGGTTTCGCGTTGGGCGGCGGATGCGAGCTGGCAATGATGTGCGACATGATCATCGCGGCCGAAACCGCGAAATTCGGCCAGCCGGAGATCAATCTGGGGATCATCCCCGGTGCTGGCGGCACGCAGCGGCTGACGCGCGCGGTGGGCAAGGCCAAGGCGATGGATCTGTGCCTGACGGGGCGCATGATGGATGCGGCCGAAGCCGGCCGACCAGCTGCTGGCCGAGGCGATGAAGGTCGGCGAGAAGCTGGCCAGCCTGTCCCGCCCGGCGCTGATGATGTGCAAGGAGGCGGTGAACCGCGCCTTCGAAACGACGCTGGCCGAGGGCGTGAAGTTCGAACGCCGGCTGTTCCATGGCATGTTCGCGACCGCCGACCAGAAGGAAGGCATGAGCGCATTTGCCGAAAAGCGGAAGGCGGCATTCACGCATCGGTAGCATCACGCCTTGACGCTGCGCCCATCGCGGGGATAGAACCCGCGCCTTCCGACCTCTTGTTCCTGGTACGCATCACCCATGGCCAATAACGCTTCTGCCCGCAAGCGCATCCGTCAGACCGCGAAGCGCACTGAGCGCAACCGCGCGCGCCGCTCGCGCATGCGCGGCTTCCTGCGCAAGGTCGAATTGGCGATCGCTTCGGGCAACAAGGCGGAAGCCGTGGCCGCACTGCAGGCCGCGCAGCCCGAGTTGCAGCGTGCCGCCGACAAGGGTGTGGTGCATGACAACACCGTGGCCCGGAAGATTTCGCGCCTCTCCGCCCGCATCAAGGCGCTGGCCGCAGCCTGAACCTCATATCGAACGGTGACCTGTGCCGGGCAGCTTGTCTGTCCGGTCGGTTCCTTGCGTCCGCACTATTATTATTACATTTGGCTCGGTGTTTATTTGCAATAGCGACCCAAAGCTTTCCCTCTGCGGCAGTTTTGATTTGCCGCGATCTAGGGTGAGCGTTATGATCGCTGGGTAGATTAACGGACGGCGCCGGGTCCCCCGGTCCGGCGCGTTCGTTGTTGAAGCTTTTTGTGGTCCGAACCAAGTCCGGCACATGACCGGATGCTCAGAGTGAGGCAGGCGTCCTGGATGAAGAATGATCCCGGCCAATTCCCCCCCGATGCCGGCAGGCTTGCCCCACAATGGGCCCGCGCCCGCGCCCGCCTTCGCAGCGAAGTGGGTGAAGTCGAGTATCGTAACTGGTTGCGTCAGATGGTCCTGCAAGGGATCGAGGCGGATGTTGCATCCATCGCACTGCCCTCGCGCTTCCTGCGCGACTGGGTGCGGGACCATTACGGTGACCGCCTGAAGGCGCTGCTGCTGGCCGAATGGCCGGCGATGCGGCGCCTGGAATTCCGTGTCTCGGTCGATGCCGGCAGCGCCGAGCAGGATGCCCAGCCCGAGGCTGGCCTAGCCGACACCCTGGTCCCGCCGACCCCTCGCAGCAATGGGCGTGCGCCGGCCGCGGCGGCCGCGGCGGCCGATAGTGAGTGGATGGCGCCCTTGGATACGCGCCTGACCTTCGACAGCTTCGTGATCGGCAAGCCCAATGAATTCGCGCATGCCTGCGCACGACGGGTGGCGGAAAAGCCCTCGACGCCGGGCTTCAACCCGCTGTTCCTCTATGGCGGCGTGGGGCTAGGCAAGACGCATTTGATGCATGCGATCGCCTGGGATATCCGGGCACGGCACCCGGGCAAGACCGTGGCCTATATGTCGGCCGAAAAATTCATGTACCGCTTCATCGGTGCGCTGCGCGGCGGCAATACCCTGGAATTCAAGGACCAGCTGCGCAGAGTCGATGTGCTGATGATCGATGACCTGCAATTCCTCCTCGGCAAGGACAACACGCAGGAAGAATTCTTCCACACATTCAATGCGCTGGTGGATGCCGGCAAACAGATCGTTGTCAGTGCCGACAAGTCACCGAACGATCTATCCGGCATCGAGGATCGGCTGCGCACGCGGCTGGGCG
>JAPLOK010000439.1 GCA_026400775.1 Alphaproteobacteria bacterium
AAACCGCCAGGCGCTTTGGCGCGGAAGGCATCGGACTTTGCCGTACTGAACATATGTTCTTCGACCCTGAGCGCATCGGCGCCGTGCGCCAGATGATCATGGCGGAGACCGAGGCCGGGCGGCGCGATGCGCTGTCCCGCCTGCTGCCTTTCCAGCGCGATGACTTCGCGCAGCTCTTCCGCATCATGGCCGGCCTGCCCGTCACCATCCGCCTGCTGGATCCGCCGCTGCACGAATTCCTGCCGCACCAGGATGCCGAGATCGAGGAGGTCGCGGGCCATCTGGGCACCGATGTCGCCACCATGAAGCGGCGGCTGGAGGAGCTCTCGGAAGCCAACCCGATGCTGGGCCATCGCGGCTGCCGCCTGGGCATTTCCTATCCCGAAATCTACGAGATGCAGGCGCGCGCAATCTTCGAAGCCGTCGTTATCGTGGCGCGCGAAACCGGCGCCGCACCGGTGCCGGAAATCATGATCCCGCTGGTCGCCACGCGGCGCGAGCTGGAAATCACGCGCGCGCAGGTGGACAACATCGCCCGCCAGGTCTTCGCCGAAGCGGGCATGGAGCTGGAATACCTGGTCGGCACCATGATCGAATTGCCGCGCGCCGCGCTGGTCGCGGACCGCATCGCCGAAGCCGCGGATTTCTTCAGCTTCGGCACCAATGACCTGACGCAGACCACCTTCGGCCTGTCGCGCGATGACGTTGGAAAATTCCTGCCGCGCTACATCGAACAGGGCATCTTCGCGAAGGACCCCTTCGTGTCGATCGACCCCGATGGCGTGGGCGCGCTGGTGCGGATCGGCTGCGATCTGGGGCGCAAGACGAAAAGCGACCTCAAGCTCGGCATCTGCGGCGAGCATGGCGGTGATCCCTCCTCCATCGCCTTCTGCGAGAGCGTGGGACTGGATTACGTCTCATGCTCGCCCTATCGCGTGCCGGTGGCACGGCTGGCGGCGGCGCAGGCGGCGCTGGCAGGCGGCGGTACCGACCGCACCGCTTAGCTCAACCGACTAGGCGCGCGGTCTCCTCCTCGATCGCGCTTTCCAGCCGCGCCATGAATTCGGCCCGCCCCAGCCCGGCGGGCAGCGGCGGCAGGATCGATACGGTGATTAACCCGGGGCGCTTCAGGAAGGAGCGCCGCCCCCAGAACAGGCCGCTATTCGTCGCCACCGGAATCACCGGCAATTGCGTGAAAGCGGCCAGCGCCGCGACACCGGGCTGATAGGGCAGCCGCACCCCCGGCGCCGCCCGCGTGCCCTCGGGGTAGATCACTAGTTGCCGGCCCTCGGCCGCGCGCGCCTGGGCCTCGCGCACCAAGCCGCGCAGGGCCCGCGCGCCATCCTGCCGGTCCACCGCGATCATCTGCGCGCGTTGCGCATGCCAGCCCCAGATCGGGATGCGCAGCAATTCCCGTTTCAGCACGTAGCAGGTGGCCGGCAACTGCCCGAGCCAAAAGATGGTATCGAAGGCCGACTGGTGCTTGCTGGCGATGATCACGGCGCCGGGCGGGATGTGTTCCGCGCCCAGCACCTGCACGCGCAGGCCCAGAATCCAGCGCATCTCCAGCTCGATCATCTGCGCGTAGACCCGCATCATGCCCAGCGTGATCCGGCGCGGCATCAGCAGGATGGGCAGCGAGCCCACCGACATGACAGCCGTCGTGGTGAAGAACGCAAGGTTGAACAGCAGCGAACGCAGCAGCCTCACGGCAGGCTCCGCAACCATTGGCGCACGGTCAGTTGCGCGGTGGCCCAGGCGATCAACGCCGCGGCAGGCGGCATGACCGACAGGCCTATCCAGGGCGGTGCCGCGGCAGCGCCCACCAGCGGTGCGGCCATGCCGCCCAGCAGCATCAGCACCGGCGCCGCCGCCCCCGCGCCGAAAGCGGCGCCGAGCCCGGAAAGCCATGCCAGCCGCGCCGCAAACCGGCCCGCAATCATGCCATCGGTCGCGCCCATGTCATGCAGGATGGCGATGGTGCCGCGCCGCGCCGCCAGTCCCGCGCGCGTCGCCACCACGATCATCATGCCCGCAACCAGCACGACCAGCGCCAGCACCGCCCAGGCCGCGCGTTGCAGCGCGCCGGCCAGCGCCAGTAGCCGCGCGACCCAGATGCCATGCGCCTCCACCGTCGCGCCGGGCAGCGTGGCATGCACGCGGGCGACCAGTTCCTCCGCGCCATGCAGCGCCATCAGCCGCAGTTCGACCAGGGCGGGCAGCGGCAGGTTCTCAGTATTGCCGAGCCACGGGCGCAGCAGATCGCCCATGCGCGCGCGGTCAATGACGGTCGCTTCGGCCACGTCCGGTAGGGCCGCCAGGCGGCGCGCCGCGGCCGCCGCATCGGTGCCGGGCGGCACTTGCACCATGATGGCTGCCGCCGCGCCGCCTTCCCAGCGAGCCGAGAGCCCGGCGGCCGCCAGCGCCCCGCCAAGTGCCAGCGAGCCCAGCAACGCCATGGCCGCGACCAGCATCGGCAGCAGCCGGTCCGCCAGGGCGCGGCGTAGGCCCAAGGGGTCACGGCTCTTCATGCGCATCCACCAGTCGGCCGGCGGCCAGATGCAGTACGGGTGCGGGGTATTCGCCCAGCAACGCGATATTGTGTGACGCCACGATCACGGTGCTGCCCAGCCTGTGCATCTGCCGCAGCAGCGCGATCACGCGATGGGCCTGGTCGTCATCGAGCTGCGCGGTGGGTTCATCGGCCAGCAGCAGCGCCGGACGCGCGACCACTGCGCGGGCCAGCGCGACGCGCTGCTGCTCACCGCCCGATAGCGCCTCAGGCCGATCATGCAGGCGGTGGCCCAGGCCGACCCAATCCAGCATTTCCTTCGCATCGGCGAGCAATTGCGCCTCGCGCCGTCCGGCGATGCGCAGCGGCAGTGCCACATTGTCCAGCACATCCAGATGCGGCAGCAGCCGCACATCCTGGAACACGATGCCGATGCGCCGGCGCAGCCCCGGCAGGTCGCGCCGCCGCGCCGCATGCACCGCCTGGTCGAGCACGAAAAGCCGCCCGGCGGTGGGCCGCGCGGCCAGGTGCAGCAGCTTCAGCAACGATGATTTTCCCGCCCCCGAGGCACCGGTCAGCCAGGTGAAGCTGCCGGCCTCCAGCGCGCAGGACACGGCATCCAGCGCCGGCGCTTCGCCGGTGCCGTAGTGCAGCGTGATGTCCTCGAGGCGAACCATGGGGGGCTTGTGCCAGCATGTGGCGGTGCGCGCCAAGCGGCGGGGTCAGCCGCTCCAGGGCGTGGTCTGCCACAGGCGGCGGTAATCGGCTTCGCGCGCGCGCAGGCGTTCGAACCAGGGGCCGGCTGCCTCATAGAGCGGCTCGGTGCTGCGGCTTTCGATCTGGCGGCGGAATTCCGGGTCCTGCGCCACGGTCGCGGTGGCTTCGCGCAGGCGTTCCAGAATGGCCGCTGGCGTGGCGGCGGGGGCGACGATGCCGCGCTCGCTGGCCATGGTAATGTCGAAGCCCAGTTCGCGCAGCGTCGGCACATCGGGCGCGAATCGGCTGCGCGTGGCGCCGGCATGCGCGACAATGCGCATATTGTCCCGGTTCTGCGCCGAGGCACCGAGATTCAGCCCCATCATATCCACCTGGCGGCCCAGCAGCGCGGTGCGCATCGGCGCGTCGCCCGCGTAGTTGACGTTGGTGATGCGGATGCCGGTGGCGGCCATCAGCAACACCAGTTGCAGGTGGTCATCGGTGCCGACACCGGGACTGGCATAGGTCAGCACATCGGGCGCCTCACGCGCGCGGTTGATGATGTCGGCCAATGTCTGGAACGGGCTTTGCGCATGCACGGTGATGGCGCTGGGGTCGGTCACCAGATTGGCGATCGGCGCGAAGTCGTTCAGGTGGAATTGCGCGCGGCGCTCGATCGGGATGGTGACGATGCCGGGCATGTTGGTGGTGC
>JAPLOK010000395.1 GCA_026400775.1 Alphaproteobacteria bacterium
CGCTGACCAAAATCCTCATCGCCAATCGCGGTGAGATTGCCCTGCGCGTGCATCGCGCCTGCCAGGAAATGGGCATCAAGACGGTGGCGGTGCACTCCACCGCCGATGCCTCGGCCATGCATGTGCGTCTTGCTGATGAGAGCGTGTGCATCGGCCCGCCGGCCGCGCGCGATTCCTATCTGAACATGGCCGCCATCCTGTCGGCCGCGCATATCACCGGCGCGGAGGCGATCCATCCGGGCTATGGCTTCCTCTCGGAAAACGCCGATTTCGCGGAGATGGTGGAAGCCCACGGCCTGGCCTTCATCGGCCCCAAGCCCGAACACATCCGCACCATGGGCGACAAGATCGCCGCCAAGGACACCATGCGCCGCCTGGGCGTGCCGCTGGTGCCGGGCAGTGCGGGCGCGCTGGCCTCGGTGGAAGAGGCTTTCGCGGTGGCCAAGGAGATCGGCTACCCGGTGCTGATCAAGGCCGCGGCCGGCGGCGGTGGCCGCGGCATGAAGGTGGCCCGCGCCGAGGAACAGCTGGAGGAGGCCTATCGCACCGCCCGCGGCGAGGCCAAGGCCGCCTTCGGCAATGACGAGGTGTACCTGGAAAAATACCTCGACCGGCCGCGCCATATCGAAATGCAGGTGCTGTCCGACGCACACGGCAATGTCGTGCATTTCGGCGAACGCGACTGCTCGCTGCAGCGCCGCCACCAGAAGCTGGTGGAGGAAGCGGGCTCCCCCGCATTGACCGGCGCCGAACGCGACGCGCTGGGCGAGCGCGTCACCGCCGCACTCCGTGGCATGGGCTACCGCAACGCCGGCACGCTGGAATTCCTGTGGCAGGACGGGCAGTTCTGCTTCATCGAGATGAACACGCGTTTGCAGGTCGAACACCCGGTGACGGAAATGGTCTGCGGCGTGGACCTGGTGCGCGAGCAGATCCGCGTCGCCGCTGGCGAAACCCTTGGCTACACCCAGGCCGACATAGCATTCAGCGGCCACGCCATCGAATGCCGCATCACCGCCGAAGACCCGGAAACCTTCGCGCCATCACCGGGCAAGGTCACCACCTTCCATGCCCCCGGGGGCTTGGGCGTGCGCGTCGATAGTGCGCTGTATTCGGGCTATTCCGTGCCGCCGCATTACGACAGCCTGGTGGCCAAGCTGGTGGTGCATGGCAGCAACCGCGCCCAGGCCATCGCGCGCATGCAGCGCTGCCTGTCGGAAATGGTGGTGGATGGCATCAAGACCACGATTCCGCTGCATATGCGCATCATGGCGGACCTAGAATTTCAGTCCGGAGAATACACAATCCATTGGTTGGAACGTTTCGTCGCGAAGGGGTGATGCCTTCGCGCTTGTGCCGGCGCGGGCCGGCGCGGTAAAACCCCACTGCCAGAGGGGTTTGGCAGGGGGAATTCATGCGCCGTCTTATCGCCTTGGGGCTGGTTGTGCTGGGCTTGAATGCCTGCGCCGGCGGCCCGCCCGCGACCGGGGAAACCCAGTCGCTGGTCGATCGGTCCACGCTCGCCGTGCAGGAACTGCTGGGTGGAGACCATGATCTTCTGAATGCGCAGTCGCAGCTGCGACAGGCGCGCGCCGTGATGGTCTGCCCGCGGCTGTTCCGCGCCGCCTTCATCGGCGGCGGTGAGGGCGGGACCTGCGTCCTGGTCGGGCGCGATGGCGCCGGCTCCTGGTCCTCGCCGGCCTTCTTTGGCATGGGCTCGGGCAATATCGGCTTCCAGGTCGGCATCCAGGATGCGCAGACCATGCTGATCATCCGCTCCGACCGTGCGCTGAACGCCGTGCTGAACGGGCAGTTCAAGTTCGGCGCGGATGCCTCGATCGCGGTGGCGCATCTGGGCGGCTCGGTGGAGGGCGCCACCACCACGAATCTGGGCGCCGACATCATCGCCATCTCCCGCGCGCGGGGGCTTTTCGCGGGGATTGCCTTGGAAGGCACCATGCTGAACGCCCGCCCCGAATGGAATGAGAGCTATTACGGCCGCGAGTTTAGCGCCCGGCAGATCGTGGTGAACATGGCGGCGCATAACCCGGGTGCCGATCCGCTGCGCGGCGTGCTCAGCCGTTTCAGCGGTGGTCAGGCCGCGGCTGCCGCAGCACCCGTGCCCGAGCCACAGCGCGTGGTGCAGCAGCAAGCCGCGCGCGCCCGCGCCCAGGCTGCCGCGCCGGTCACGCGGATGCCCTTGCCGCCCACACCGCGCTGAGGCCAAGGCCCCTTGCCGGCAGCCCGCCGGCACGCGATATGGAGTGCGGAAGGTCGGCGGTGGACGTGCTCCTCGCCAACCCGGTCAGGTCCGGAAGGAAGCAGCCGTAACGGGTTCTTGCGCGGGTCGCTTGCCGGTCTTCCACCTGCCGTGATGGAGATGCCCGGTTGAGCGATCTGTTGGGCACCGAGGCCGAAGACGCCATCCCCGAGCCGCCCGCGCCCGAAGGCCCTGGCCTGTTCGGCATGGGCGCGCCAGCCGCGCCGAAACCCGCGCCGCCGCCCGTATCCAACCAGCCCTATCGTGTGCTGGCGCGCAAATACCGCCCCAGCACCTTCAGCGAACTGGTCGGCCAGGACGCGCTGGTGCGCACCCTGCGCAATGCCTTTGCCAGCAACCGCGTGGCGCACGCCTTCATGCTGACCGGCGTGCGCGGTGTGGGCAAAACCACCACCGCGCGCATCATCGCCCGCGCGCTGAACTGCATCGGCGTCGATGGGCAAGGCGGCCCCACGCCCGAACCCTGCGGCGTTTGCGCCAACTGCACCGCCATCCTGACCGATCGCCACCCGGATGTGGTTGAGCTCGACGCCGCCTCGAACAATGGCGTCGATGATGTGCGCGAATTGAGAGAGGCGGTGCGCTTCCGCCCCAGCATGGCGCGCTTCAAGATCTACATCCTGGACGAGGTGCACATGCTCTCGTCCGCCGCCTTCAACGCGCTGCTGAAAACGCTGGAGGAACCGCCGCCGGCGGTGAAGTTCATCTTCGCCACCACCGAATTGCGCAAGGTGCCGGCGACCATCCTCTCCCGCTGCCAGACCTTCCATCTGCCGCGCGTGCCGCAGGCCACGCTGCGCGCGCATTACGGCGCCATTTGCGGGCATGAGGGCGTGACCGCGGAGGACGAAGCGCTGGCCATCATCGCGCGCGCCGCCGATGGCTCGGTGCGCGACGGCCTGTCGCTGCTGGACCAGGCGATCGCGCTGTCAGCCGGGCGCGTCACCACCACGGCCGTGCAGGACATGCTGGGCCTCGCTGACCGCACCCTGGTGCTGGACGCGCTGGAAGCCGCGCTGCGCGGTGACCTGCCGACACTTCTCGCAGCACTCGACCGCGCGCATGAACGCGGCGCCGAACCCGCCGTCTTGCTGGCCGACATGCTGGAGCTGGTGCACACGCTCACGCGCCTCAACGCCGTGCCGTCGCTGGCCAAGGACGGCGCGCTGCCGGAACACGAGCGCACGCGCGGCGCGGCGCTGGCCGCCAGCCTCTCCGTGCCGGTGCTGGGCCGCGCCTGGCAGATGCTCATCAAGGGCGTGCCGGAGGTGCAGGAAGCGCCGGACCGCCGCATCGCGCTGGAAATGGTGATGATCCGGCTCGCCCATGTCTCGGACATGCCCACGCCCGGTGACCTGGTGCGCCGCCTGACCGAGGGCGGCGCCATGCCCGCGCCGCGCCCCGCACCCGCGCCGGCCGGCGGTGGCACCACGCTGCGCGCCGTGGCCGGCGGCGCGCCCGTGGCAGCCGTGCCCGCGCCAAAATCCTGGCAGGATGTGGTGGCGCTGGCCGCCGACGCCGACCCCATGCTGCACGCCATGCTGCTGCACGAGGTCCAGCCGGTCTCGCTGGCCCCCGGCCGCGTCGATATCGTGCCTCGTCCGGCCGCGCCGCGAGACGTCGCGGCCCGTCTTTCGGCCATGCTGGAACGCGCCACCGGCGCGCGCTGGATGGTCGGCATTTCCCGCGCCGAGGCCGCGCCCACTCTTGCCGAACAATCCCGCGCCGCGGATGCCGACCGCCTGGCCGCCGCCCGCGCCGAACCCTTCGTGCAGGCCATCCTGCAGGCCTTCCCCGGCGCGGAAATCATGAAGGTTCGCGACACAGGCGCCGACCGTTATGGCCTCTCCGGACCTGCGGCCTTGACCGGCGCGGCCGCCACGCCCGACAACCTTCCCGATTTCGCCCCGCCCGACGCCATGCCGGCCTGGGATGACGATGAAGCACCCCCGGAGGACTGATGAAAAACCTCGCCAACATGATGAAATCGGCCCAGCAGATGCAGACCCGCATGGCGGAAATGCAGGCCAAGCTGGAATCCACCCAGGTCGAGGGCCAGGCCGGTGCGGGCATGGTGAAGGTCGCGCTGACCGGCAAAGGTGATCTTAAGCGCGTGCAGATTGACCCCAGCCTGATGACCGCCGATGACCGGGAAGTGCTGGAAGACTTGATCGTCGCCGCGCATGCAGATGCCAAGCAGAAGGTCGAGGCGATGATGGCCGAGGAAATGCAGAAGGCGACGGCCGGGATGTCGCTGCCGCCAGGGATGAAGCTGCCGTTCTGACGTTGCGCGAGTTGCCGGCCGTCGCTGTTTCTTGTGCCCTCAGGCGCTGGGCGCGCGCGGGGCTCGCCGCGCATCGGGCATCGCGGGTTGGTAGGGCTTGTGGGCGGCGCCGGCCGCCGTGCGGCCGGGTGGTCCCGGCAGCTGCGCGTGGCGGGTTGTTGATGGTGCACGGGCGGTGAACCCACGCGACCCGATCGAGGCGCTGATCGCCCAGATGGCCCGCCTGCCGGGCCTGGGCCGACGCAGCGCGCGGCGCGCGGTGCTCCGCATGCTGCAGGACCCCACCCGTCACATCACGCCTCTGGCCGAGGCGCTGCGCCGCGCCGCGGAATCCGTGAAGCCCTGCGGCATCTGCGGCAATCTCGACAGCCAAGACCCCTGCCATATCTGCACCGACCCGCACCGCGAGACCGGTGCCATCTGCGTGGTGGAGGGCGTGTCGGAACTATGGGCGCTGGAACGCGCGCATGCGCATGGCGGGCGCTATCACGTGCTGGGCGGGCTGCTCTCGGCCCTTGGCGGTGTGCGGCCGGAGGATTTGCGCATTCCCTCCCTGCTCGCGCGCATCGCGCAGGGTGGTGTGACCGAAGTGATCCTGGCGCTGCCCGCCACGGTGGATGGCGCGGCCACCGCGCATGTGCTGGCCGAGCGCCTGGCACCGACTGGCGTGACCGTCACCCGCCTGGCCCAGGGAGTGCCGATCGGCGGCGCGCTGGACGTGCTGGATGACGGCACGCTGGCCCAGGCACTGAAGGCCAGGCGGGCGGTATAGCCCCGCCGCCTATCGCTGCCCAGGCGTGAAGTCCCGCTCCAGCCGCTGCGAATACTTGCTCATTGCGAAGCACAGTACGAAGTAGGTGACGGCGGCGTAGACATAGGCCTCGGTCGCGAAGCCCAGCCAATTGCTGTCACCCAGCGCCGAGCGCAGCGTGGTGAAGAAGTCGAACACACCGATCACCACCACCAACGTGGTGTCCTTGAACAGCCCGATGAAGGTGTTGACCTGCGCGGGGATGGTGATGGTCAGCGCCTGCGGCAGGATGATCAGCCGCATCTTCTTCCAGTAGGACAGGCCCAGTGCCTCGGCGGCTTCGTACTGGCCGCGTGGCATAGCCTGCAGGCCACCGCGCACCACCTCGGCCATATAGGCCGCGGTGAACAGCGTATAGGCGAAGAGCACGCGCAGCAGGCGGTCGAGCGTTACACCTTCCGGCATGAACAGCGGCAGCATGATGGCCGCCATGAACAGCAGCGAGATCAGCGGCACGCCGCGCACGCATTCGATGATGCCGGTGCAGAACCAGCGGATGATCGGCAGTTGCGACCGCCGCCCCAGCGCCAGCACCACCGCCAGCGGATAGCCCAGCGCTACGCCATAGACCGCGATGATGCCGGTGATGGTAAGCCCCCCCCAAAGCCGCGTCTGCACCGAGGACAGGCCAAACACGCCGCCAGCCATCAGCACCCACATGCCGATCGCGGCCACAACCCAGGCCGCCAGCAGCCACTGGTTCCAGAAGCGCCGCTGCGTGCTGGCCAGCACCATCGCCACCAGCACCGCGATCATCGTCGCCGGCCGCCAGCGCTCCTCATAGGGATACAGGCCGAAGATGGAGAACCAGAATTTCTCGCGGATGAAGGCCCAGCAGGCGCCACCGGCGGCGCGGCAATCCTGCGCCGTGCCGTTCCAGGTGGCGTTGATGAAGGCCCAGTTTACCACTGGCGGCAACAGCCACACCAGCAATGCGATGCAGCCCAGCGTGATGATGATGTTGAACCAGCCGGTGAAGCAGGCGCGCACGAAGGTGGCGGCACGTTCCAGGAAGGCGGGGCCGATGGGGGCAGTGGACGCGCTCATGGGATCAACGCTCCTTCAGCGCGACGGCACGGTTGTAAAGGTTCATCAACAGTGATGTGCCCAGGCTGATCAGCAGATAGACCGCCATGAAGATGGTGATGACCTCCACCGCCTGGCCGGTCTGGTTGATCGAGGTGTTGGCCACGCTCACCAGGTCCGGATAGCCGATGACGACGGCGAGCGAGGAATTCTTTGTCAGGTTCAGATACTGGCTGGTCAGCGGCGGGATGATCACCCGCAGCGCCTGCGGCAGGATCACCAGCCGCATGATGCGCCCACCCGGCAGGCCAAGCGCGCGCGCTGCCTCCCACTGGCCCTTGTGCACCGACTGGATGCCCGCGCGCACGATCTCGGCGATGAAGGCCGAGGTGTAGATCACGAGACCGATCAGCAGCGCGAAGAATTCCGGCGAGAGTGTCAGCCCGCCCTGGAAGTTGAAGCCCGCCAGTTCCGGCCAGTCGATGGTGGGCGCGCCGACCGCAAGCCCCGCACCGACCGGCAGCGCCACCAGCATCGCCAGACCCGGCAGCAGGGTGGAGCGCCTGTCGCCAGTGGCCAGCTGGTGCGCATTCTCGCGCCGCAGCAGCAGCATCCAGCCGATGATCGCGGCCGCGAGCGCCACCAGGAAGGCGGTCAGCGCCTGATCAGGCACCAGCGATGGAATCTTGAGGCCGCGCTGCGACAGGAACAGGCCAGGCAGTGGGTTGATCGCCTGCCGCACGCTCGGCAGTTGCAGGATGATCGCGTGCCAGAACACCAGCTGCAGAACCAGCGGCGTGTTGCGGATCACTTCGATATAGCCGCCCACCAGGCTGCGCAGCAGCGGGTTGTTGGACAGCCGTGCGACGCCCAGCGTCACCCCCAGAATGGTCGCGACCAGGATGCCGACCACAGCGACGCGCAGCGTGTTCAGAATGCCCACGGTCAGGGCGCGTTGATAGGTGTCCGCCGGCGTATAGGGGATCATCGACTCGCCGATGGGAATGCCTGCACTGCGGTCCAGGAAGCCGAAGCCGAATTGCAGCCCGCGGGCCGCCATGTTGGCCAGCATGTTGTTGTAGAGCGACCAGCCCAGCGCGATCACCGCGATGACCAACAGCACCTGCCACAGCACGCCCTTCATGTCATGGCCTGAGGGCAGCGGGATCAGCGGCTTGGCGCGCGGCATGGGGATGCTGGTGGTGCTCATGCAATCTCGCTCGGGGAAAGGGGTGGGGGCCGGCGACAGCCGACCCCCGTTTGCTGAAGGGCTGATTCACCGGTCGGGCCGAAGCCCGACCGGATCAGACCTTGGTTACTCGGTTCAGCGCGCCGGCGGCGCGTCACGCGTTAGCGTGCGGGTGGTGCATACAGCAGGCCGCCATTGTTCCAGGTGCGGTTCATGCCGCGCTCCAGGCCCAGCGGCGTGTTGGTGCCGAGCCAGCGCTCGTAGATCTCGCCGTAGTTGCCGAAGGTGCGGATGATCTGGCGCGCATAATCGGCGCGGGCCGCGGACAGGCTCTCGCCCATGTTGCCCTCGACGCCCAGCAGGCGGCGCACGACCGGGTTGGTCGAGGAACCGGCGAGTTGCTCCACATTCGCGGCCGTGATGCCCATCTCTTCGGCTTCGACCAACGCGTAGACGGTCCAGGCCACGATGTTGGTCAGTTCCTCATCGCCCTGGCGGACCACCGGGCCCAGGGGCTCCTTGCTGATGCGCTCGGGCAGGATCACGTGATCCGCCGGGCGGGTCAGCAGCGTGCGCTGCGCGGCGAGTGCCGCGAAGTCGTTGGTGAACACGTCGCAACGGCCGCTGTCATAGGCGCGGCGCAGTTCGTCCAGATCCGCGATCACGACCGGGGTGAAGCGCATGTTGTGCTGGCGGAAGAAGTCCGAGATGTTCAGCTCGGTCGTCGTGCCGGGCTGCACGCACACCGTCGCACCATTCAGGCCGCGGGCGGAGGTCACGTTCAGGCGGCGCGGCACCATCACCGACTGGCCGTCATAGAAGACGATCGCGGGGAAGTTGAAGCGGTTCACGTTGGAATCGCGCGTCAGCGTCCAGGTCGAGTTGTTGGACAGGATGTCCACTTCGCCTGCGGCCAGCGCGGGGAACCGGCTCTGGCTGGTCACCGGCACGAATTCGACGCGGTTCGGATCACCGAAGATTGTGATCGCCACGGCGCGGCAGATTTCCACGTTGAAACCCTGCCAGCGGCCCTGGCTGTCGGGCACGCCGAAGCCGGGGTTGGAGGGGCCCTGCACACCGCAGCGCAGCACGTTACGGCTGCGGATCTGGTCCAGGTCACGGCCGGCCAGGGCTTCGCCCACGCCAAACGCCATGAAGGCGGCCGCGGCTGCGGCCAGCATCTTCAGCTTCATTATGTGTTTCCTTCGTCTCTCCCGTGGCGCGCCGCCTCCCGGCACGTCGGTGACAAGGACATGCCCGCACCGGGCCGACATATCAAGGGGATTGCAGTCCATTCATCTGTTGCGCTGATGGAAACTGCCCGTACATCGTGCAGCCGGCCTCGCGGTTTGTGCTGCGCCGCATCAATGCGAGACGATGTCGGCCGAAAGCGCACGCCAGCACGTTCCCAAACTGCGCCCGCGCAGTTTGGGAACGGCTGTCGAGACAGCCTGCTCCGGCGGGGCCAAGACTCGGCGGACCATGGTTCAAGTCCCGCGCTCGCCTAGCGGCGCCATCACCCGCCTCAGGCGAGCGATGGTATCGAAGTTGCGCCCCTCAATCGCCGCATCGGCGGCGGCGCCCGCTCGGGGGCTTGCTCAGGTCGGGAAGCCGAGAGTTCCGGAATCACGCCACCCGGCCGAGCGCATAGCCGCGCCCGATCACATAGGCTTGCAGCGATTCCACATCCGATTCTTGCGTCCTGATCCGGTAGCGCACCAGGTCGCGGATCGAGACGATGCCGCACAAAGCACCATCCGCGCTCAGCACCGGCAGATGGCGGAAATAGCCGGCATCCATCACTTCCATCGCCTCCACCACCGTGGCCGTGGGCGAGACGACCTGCACCTCGCGCGTCATCAGGGCGGAAACCGGCATGGTCAGCAGTGCCGCCCCGTGTTCGACCAGGCCGCGGACAATGTCGCGCTCGCTCAGGATGCCGACCAGGCCACCCTCTGCCGACAGCACGACCACCGCGCCGATGCGCCGGCGTGCGATGATCTCGCCGGCCTTGGCCACCGAGGTTTCCGGGCCCACCGCTATGACGCTGGACCCCTTTTGCTTCAGTACGGCGGCGACGGTCATGGGGGCTCTCCTCGATGGGATGTCAGATGCGACACCGCTTATGCCCGATTGGAGCGCTCGGATTTAGCTGAAATGACGAATCTTTCGAATTCTTCATCCTGCCTTCAGAGAACGGTCGCTTTGACGGAAACGGCAATGCGGTGGATCCTCCTCTCGACAACGCTGCAGGTGGCGGCCGTATCAGGCGCGGCTGACGGCGTCCGCAATCGCCATGCCCACATCCACCGTGCCGGCATTGCCGCCCATGTCGCGCGTGCGCGGCCCGCCCTCGGCCAGCAGCGTCTCGATGGTATTCACGATGGCGTCTGCGGCGGCCTTTTCGCCCAGATGCTCCAGCATCATCGCCCCCGACCAGATCTGCCCGATCGGGTTGCAGATCCACTGGCCTGCGATATCCGGCGCGCTGCCATGCACCGGCTCGAACATCGAGGGGAAAGCCTTCTCAGGGTTGATGTTGGCGCTGGGCGCGATGCCGATGGAACCCGCCACCGCCGGGCCAAGGTCAGACAGGATGTCGCCGAACAGGTTCGACCCCACCACCACATCGAACCAATCCGGATGCTGCACGAAATGCGCGCAGAGAATGTCGATGTGGAACTGGTCCGTGGTGACGGCCGGGTATTGCGCGGCCATGGCGGCAAAACGCTCATCCCAATAGGGCATTGTGAAGGTGATGCCATTCGACTTGGTGGCGCTGGTCACCTTTCGCCGCGGCCGCGTCATCGCCAGTTCGAAGGCGTATTTCATGATGCGGTCGGTGCCGGTGCGCGTCAGGATGGATTGCTGGCTGACGAATTCGCGGTCCGTGCCCTCGAACATGCGCCCGCCGACGGAGCTGTATTCGCCCTCCGTGTTCTCGCGCACCACGTAGAAGTCGATTTCCGCCGGCGTGCGATTGGCCAGCGGCGTGCGCGCGCCAGGCATCAGCTTGCAGGGGCGCACATTCACATACTGGTCGAAACCACGGCGGATCGGGATCAACAAACCCCACAGCGACACGTGGTCCGGCACGCCTGGCCAGCCCACCGCGCCCAGGAACACAGAGTCGGAATCCTTCAGCTGGTCCAGCCCGTCATCGGGCATCATCTTGCCGGTCTTGGCATAGGTGTCGCAGGACCAGTCGTAATGCGTGAGCTGCAACTCGAAGCCGAACCGCCGCGCCGCCGCATCCAGCACTCGCAAGCCCTCGGGCGTGGTCTCCTTGCCAATGCCATCCCCGGGGATGACGGCAATCCGATGCTTGCGTGCGGCCATGCGCTTCCTCCTGTCGTGGGGCGGAGCGTTACGCCGCCGGCCACGGTCGGGCAAGCCATGGACGCGGTGGTGGTGGCGCGTTAGCACGGTCGCGCTGGTTGTTCTGGGAAGGGATGGCGCCCCCCCCCCCAGGGCCACCAGCGCAACTCTGCCAAGGAGCCGCCATGACCACCACCCACGCTTCCGACTGGGACCGCGACGCAGCGCTGACCACTGCGCGCATTCTGCTGGAAATCAAGGCGGTGAATTTCCGGCCCGAGGAGCCGTATACCTTCACGGCGGGCTGGAAGAGCCCGGTCTATATCGATTGCCGCAAGATCATCTATTTCCCGCGCGCGCGGCAGCGCATCTGCGATCTGGGCGCCGAGAAGATCGCGCGGCATGTGGGCTTCGAGAGCATCGAATGTGTGGCTGGCGGCGAGACCGCGGGCATTCCGTTTGCCGCCTGGATGGCCGATCGCATGATGGCGCCCATGGCCTATGTGCGGAAGAAGCCCAAGGGTTTCGGCCGCAACGCGCAGATCGAAGGCGATGTGCCCGAGGGCAAGCGCACCTTGCTGGTCGAGGACTTGACCACGGATGGCGGCAGCAAGATCCAGTTCGCCAATGCGCTGCGCGAGGCCGGTGCGATCTGCGACCACACCTTCGTCGTGTTCTTCTACGGTGTCTTCCCCGGCAGCTTCGACGACATGAAGAAGATGGGCCTGTCGCTGCACCACCTCTGCACCTGGTGGGACGTGCTGGAGGTCTGCAAGGAGCGCCCGTATTTCAGCGAATCCGCACTGTCCGAGGTGCGGCGCTTCCTGGAAAACCCGGTGGCCTGGAGTGCCGCGCGTGGCGGCGTGAAAAGCCTGGAGGAAGCGCGCGCCTACAAGGCCGCGAAGGGCTAACGCCTCAATTGCCACCAGCGCCGCCGCTCACGCGGGGTGACGCTGGCGATGCCCAGGCCGAGGCGGCGATGATCCGGCCGCACATCGACGCCGCCTTGCACGTCGAATTCCACCACTAGGACGCCATCGGCTGGTATTGTCACGTCCAGCCGCAGCGCGCCGGAGCCGCCGGGCAGGCGCCAATCCTGCCAGGCGCCGCCGGTCTGGCGCATGCGCCCGGCATTGCCGGGGCCGGGGCCGAGCACCTCCATCTCCAGCGTCAGCACAGCGCCGGGTGGCAGCGGCAGACGCAGCTGTGCCGGCCCGTCGCCGGTGATCCAGCAGCCCCAATCCTCCTGGTGCGACCAACCACTGCCTTCGCGCAGCAGAGCGCCCATGCAGAGTGGCGCGGGCGGCAGCGCGGGCAGGTCGGGCGCGGGTGGCAGGCCCATGGGCAGCCGTTCACCCAGCGCCAGGCGCGCGCGGTCCCGCGGCGGCGGTGGTCCGGCATCGCGCAGCGTGGCCTGCACCTGGGCTGCCAGTTCGGGCCACGCGCGCAGGCCCGGGTCGGCGCGGATCGCGGCCTCACGCGCGGCGCGGCCGGCATGGTCATGCGCCAGCGCCCAAGCGGCCTCGGCCAGTGCCTGCACATTCTCGGGCGGCACATAGACGGCATGCGCGCCGCCGCTTTCGCGCAGCACCGGAATATCCGCCAGCAGTGGCACCTTGCCATGCGCCAGGCTTTCCGTGACCGGCAGCCCCCAGCCCTCGGCATGGGAGAAGAACAGCGTGAACAGGCAGCCCTGGTAGAGTGCCGCCAATTCGCCATCCGCCGCCGCGCGCCGCCATTCCACGCACCGGCGCAGTTCGGGGGCGGAGGCGAGCAATTGCTCGCATTGCTCGGCCAGGAACCCGGCGATGCCCACGATCACCAGCCGCGGCACGGCGGTCTCGCCATGGGTGCGTGCCAGGTGCAGCCAGGCGCGCAGCACGCCCAGCTGGTTCTTGCGCGATTCCACGCTGCCCACTGCCAGGACAAAGGGTTCGTCGGGCACCGGGCCGGTTGGTGCCGCGGCCTCGAACCGCGCATCCAGGCGCATCACATCGGTCGGGATGCTGATGCCAGGCAGGATGCGCGGCTGCCAGAGCTGGAATTCCGCGCGCGCGGCCTCGCTGATGCAGATCGCGTGGTCGGCCAGCAGGCACAATGTCGCGGAATGCTGGGTGAAGGCGCGCAGCAGCCCGGCCGAGACATGTTCCGGCACGCTGAAGGGCAGCATGTCATAGACGATGCTGGCATAGCGCAGTCCCTCGCGCTTGGCCGCTGCGATGCGCGCGGCATGGCCCGGCTGCCACCAGGCTGCACCCGCGCCCAGCAGCCAGTCGCCGGGCGTGATGGCGTGCGGGGTGGAACCTTCGAGGGCCCTATCCAGCAGCGCCAGCCAATCGGCATCGCGCGGCGTGCCGGGTTGCGTGGTGGCGGCGATCAGTGCGGCGATGCGAGCGGGGTCCAGTCGGCGCCAGGCTGCGCCAGCGTGCGCCAGTAGCGGGAAGGCGCCGGTACCGACCAGCCTTGTCTGCACGCGCGTCACGCCTGATGGCAGGCGGGTGTCGCGGAAGCCTGCCAGCAGGTCGGTGATGTCAGCCGCGATCATGCGCGGCCGTAGGTGTCCTCGATGCGGACGATGTCATCCTCGCCGGTGTAGCTGCCCACCTGCACCTCGATCAGCGTCAGTGGAATCTTGCCCGGGTTTTCCATGCGGTGCACGCAGCCCAAGGGCAGGTACACGCTCTCATTCTCGCGCACCATGATGCTCTCATCATCGCGCTGCACGATGGCGGTGCCGTTCACCACCACCCAGTGTTCGGCGCGGTGGAAATGCTTCTGCAGGGATAGCTTGCCGCCCGGCGTCACGGTGATCTTCTTCACCTGGAAGCGCGTGCCCTGGATCAGGCCCTCGTAATGGCCCCAAGGGCGATACATGCGGCGGTGTTCGGTGGCCTGTTTCAGGCCCTGGGCCTTCAGCTGCTCCACCAGCTTCTTCACATCCTGCGAGGCGGAGCGATGCATCGCCAGCACCGCGTCATCGGTGACGACCAGCACAGCGTCCTCCAGGCCGACCACGCCGGCCAGCATACCCTCGCTGCGGACATAGCAGTTCTTCGCGCCCACCAGATGCACCGGGCCCTGGCTGTAATTGCCGGCGGCGTCCTTTTGCGCGATCTGCCACAGCGCGTCCCAGCTGCCGACATCCGACCAGCCGAGCGAGGCCGGCACCACGGCGGCCATGGTCGTGCGTTCCATCACCGCATAGTCGATCGAGATGGAGGGGCAGCGCGTGAAATGCGCGCTATCCAGCCGGACGAAATCCAGGTCCCGCTGGGCGGCGCCCAGCGCGGCGCGGGCGGCTTCCAGCACATCCGGCGCGTAGCGTTCTAGTTCGGCGATCAGGGTCGCCGCGGTGGCGATGAACTGGCCCGAATTCCACAGATGCTTGCCGCCGGCCAAAAAGGCATCGGCGGTTGCGGCATCGGGCTTTTCGACGAAGCGCGCCACGCCATGCACGCCGGGCAGGCCCGGCAGCTCGGCGCCGGCCTCGATATAGCCGAAGCCGGTCTCGGGCGCGGTGGGCTGCATGCCGAAGGTCACGATACGCCCGGCGCGCGCGCCGGCCACCGCGTGGCGCAGCGCGGTCTGCAATGCGGCTTCGTCGGCAATGGCGCTATCGGCGGGCATGATCCACAGCACGCTGCCAGGCGCTGCTTCCTCGGCCAGCAGGGCGGCGGTGGCGACGGCGGGCGCGCTGTTGCGGCCTACCGGTTCGAGCAGAATGCGAGGGGCCGCGATATTCGCATCGCGCAGCTGTTCAGCCACCAGGAAGCGATGCGATTCGTTGCACACCACCACCGGCGGCGCGAAGCCCGCGCCGGTCGCGCGCAGCGCGGTCGCGGCCAGCATGGTGTTCTGGCCCACCAGCGGCCAGAACTGCTTGGGAAAGGTCTCGCGCGAGAGAGGCCAGAGCCGCGTCCCGGACCCTCCGGAGAGGATGACGGGGATGATGTCATTCGGTGCGGTCATGGTTTGGTCTACCTGCTGCGCGTGGCGGCCGCTTATAGCCAAGTTGCGACCTAGTGAAGAACACCCCTCGAGATTAGTCTTACATCATGGCCGAAACGAGGCTGCCGCCCCGCGTGGATTGCCAGCCGCCCGCCGCCGCGCCATCACATCGCCCATGACAGGCATCCGCGCCGCCGACCTGCTGGTCGGCACCGACCATGATTTCGTGGTGAACCTGTATCTGGCCGCGCTGGGGCGCTGGCCCGATGAGGAAGGCTATACCCATTTCCGCGCCATGGTGGCCGACGGCATGGCCGGGCGTATCCGTGCGCTGCATATCGTCGCCCGCTCGCCGGAGGCCGGCAAGCTTGGTCCGCGCCTGCCCATCGACGACCCTTTGGTCCCGAGTGAGCCTGCCATGGCGCTGGCCGCGCAATTGTCGTTGCGTACGGAATATCTGCATCAGCACATGAATAGCGGCGCGGCCACGCCCGCGACAGCGCCGGTCGCTGACGCGATGGTCCGCGAATTGCGCGCCGAAATGGCCGCGCTGCGCGCCGAATTGCGCGAACGCCTGGCCGCCATCGCCACCCCCGCGCCGCCCGCACTGCCCGAGCCGACGGCCGCCGTGGCCGACTCGCTGCACGATGCGCTGGCGCTGGCCGAGGCGCGCATGGAACTGCGCATCCGCGCGCTGGAGAAGCGCCTGCCGTGAGCACGCCGCGCCTGATCGTCTCCGCCCCGCTGGGCGGTGCCGCGGGCGCGCGTGCCCAGCCCTTGCTGGCCGCGATCGCGGCGCTGGTCCCGGCGCGGGTTCTGTTGCCCGGCGCCATGGCGCGTGGCCTCTCGCCCATCGCGGGCCTGTTGCCGGAGGAATGGGACACCCACCAGGACCTGCCGCATCTGCACCTGCTGGCCGATGCGCCCGAGGCCGCGCACGCCCTGCATGCCGCGTTGCTGCGACCCGGTGTCGCGCTGCTTGAAGATCCGGGCCTGCACCATGCCTATCGCGCCATGACGCTGGGCCATGGTTTGGCCGAGGCCTGGCTGCGGCAATTGGCGATGCAGCACGGCCCGGCGGCGGCCCGGCTGGGCGCGGCCGCGCTGGCCGGGCAGCCGCTGCCTGCCCTGCCGCGCCTGGCACCCATGCTGGAGGATATCGCGCGCCTGTCGCGGGCGGTGGTGGTGCGCCGGCCGGATGTGGCGCTGCCGCCGGCCGCGCGCGTGCATGTTCTGCCGCCAGCGCCGCAGCCCTTCCCGCCGCGCCCGGCGGCGGGTGACTTGCCGCGGGTGATCGGCGCCGGGGCTTTCGATGCCGCGGTGGTGGCGGCGGCCGGTGCGCTGCTGGTCCAGCCGGGCACGCCGGCCGACGCGTTGCTGGCCTTCGCGCTGCCGTTTTCGGCGCAGGATGTGCATGCGCCCGCGGCTGCCCTGGCCGCTGGCCTGCCCGTCCTGGCCTGGGAGGCGAGCCTGCCCGATACATGGGATGACGTGACGCGCCTGCCTTACCCAACCGATGCCGCCGCCGCCGGCCGCGCCCTGGCCGCGTTGCTGGCCGCGCCACGCCGCGCCCGGCGCCCCGCGCGCAGCCCGGAGGATGACGCGGCGGATCTGTTGTCGTTGCTGTTCTGACATCCGGCGCCTTGCCGCCTGCGCGGACCGGCACCATAACCCCTGCATGCCGAGACGAAGGGCGAATGACCGCCCCGACCCCGCCGCACCGCGCCATCCCTGCGAGGCCCCGGACTGCCCGGAGCCCGGCGAATACCGCGCCCCAAAAGACCGCACGCGGCTGCGCGAATATCGTTGGTTCTGCCTGGCGCATGTGCGCGAATACAACGCCTCCTGGGACTTTTATAAGGGCCTGCCGCCCGACCAGATCGAGACTGCGTTGCGCGATGACACCGCCTGGCAGCGCCCGACCTGGCCGCTGGGGCGGCTGGGTGGCACGCGCATTAACCCCGAGATTCTGCGCGACCCCTTCGGCCTGCTGCACGGGCGGCTGGACCAGGCACCAAAGCGCCCCGACCCGGCACGCCCGCCGCCCGAATTGCGCGCAGCGCTCGATCTTCTGGAACTGGCCTGGCCCACCGATTCCGTCGCGCTGAAGACGCGCTACAAGGAATTGGCCAAGCGCTACCACCCCGATGCGAATGGCGGCGATCGCAGCGCCGAGGACCGCCTGAAGGACATTAA
>JAPLOK010000447.1 GCA_026400775.1 Alphaproteobacteria bacterium
CCGGCGCGGGCCGAGGCAATGGGTGTGGAAGGCCGGCGCGTCGCACTCGCCGAACACAGCGCAGAGGCCGAGAACCAGGCCGTGGCCGCGCTGTATCGCAAGGTCTCCGCATGAGGGAGATCGAGGTCGTCGCGCCCAATATCAAGCGCAACCAGACCGGGGTGACATCAACCATCATCGCAGCCGTCGGCGCGCAGGCCAGGCTGCGGCCAGTGCGCGCGCTGGGCCTGGGCCTGCCCGCGAGCCTGCCGCAATTGCGCTGGGCCGACCTGCTGCGCGGCTGGTCCCGCCCACCTGGCCTGTCGCATCGCATCTGGCATGCGCGCAGGCCCGATGAGATGGCCGTGGGCCTGGTGCTGCGCGATGTGCTGCGCCAGCCCTGGAAGCTGGTCTTCACCAGCCATGACGCGCATGACCACCCGAAGCTGTATCGCTGGATGGCGGCGCGGATGGATGCGCTGGTCGCCTCCACGCCAGCCTCGGCACGCGCGATCGACACGCGCGCGCATGTGATCGGCCATGGCGTGGACCCCGAGGCCTTCCAGCCCGCGCCGGACCGCGCGGCGGAATGGCGGGCGCTGGGGCTGCCCGGCGCCTATGGGCTCGGCACCTTCGGCCGGCTGCGCCCGCAGAAGGGCCAGGATGTGCTGGTGCGCGCGCTGTGCGAGGCGCTGCCGCGCCACCCGCAGGCCGGTTATGTGATCGCGGGGCTGACCACCAGCGCGAATCAGGGCTTCGAGGAGGGTTTGCGCGCGCAACTGGCCGCCGCCGGCATCGCCGACCGCGTCACCTTCCTGGGCGAGGTGGATGCGGCGATGATCCGCCGGCTGTACGCGGCTGTCTCGCTCTATATCCAGCCCGGCCGGTCGGAGGGCTATGGGCTGACGCCGATCGAGGCCATGGCCAGCGGCACGGCCGCGATTTCCACCCGCGTGGGCGCGGCGACTGACATGGTGATCGAGGGTGTCACCGGCCATCTGGTCGATGTGGAAGACTGGCAGGCGATGGCCGCGCGGCTGGAGGAGCGCCTGTCGGATATGGCGGGCACGCTGGCCATGGGGGTGGCCGGCCGCGCCCATGTGCTGGCGCATCACACCGCGGAGATCGAGGCGCTGCGCCTGTTTGCCGTCTATGACCGGCTAGTGCCGCGCGACGGCTTGCAGCCCGCGCCAAACACCCCAGAGTGATGCGCATGCACACCAAACCGATGCGCCTGTCCGTCAATGTCGATCACGTGGCCACCCTGCGCAATGCGCGCGGCGGCAGCTTCCCCTGCCCCATCGAGGCCGCGCGCATCTGCATGGCAGCGGGTGCCGATGGCATCACCATCCATCTGCGCGAGGATCGCCGCCACATTCGTGACCACGATGTGGAGCGCATGGCGACCGAGGTGACCACGCGGCTGAACCTGGAAATGGCAGCGACCGAGGAGATGGTCGCGATCTGCACGCGCCTCGCGCCGCCGGCCTGCTGCATCGTGCCCGAGAAGCGCGCCGAATTGACCACCGAGGGCGGGCTGAACGTGGCCACGCCCGACCCCTTCCTGCGCGGGGCCATTGCCCGCATCGCCGCGCGCGGCACCGAGGTCTCGCTGTTCATCGAGCCTGATCCGGCGGCGGTGGAAGCGGCGCGCGCGCTGGGGGCGCAGGCGGTGGAACTGCACACCGGCACCTATGCCGAAGGGCCGGTGGCCGAGCGTGCGGCTCAGCTCGCGCGCATCGCAGCCGCCGCCCGCGCCGCGCATGCGCTGGGTCTCGCCTGCCATGCGGGCCATGGGCTGAGCTACGAGACGGTGGGCCCCGTCGCCGCCCGGCCCGAGATCGAGGAGGTGAGCATCGGCCATTTCCTGATCAGCTCGGCAGTGTTCGAAGGGCTGGAGGGCGCCGTGCGGCGGATGATCGGGGCCATTCGCGCCGCCCGGTAACGCAAAATCCCCCCAAGGCCACCGGCCCTGGGGGGATCTGACACTCGAAGGCATCGCCCCGGGATGGCGTGCCA
>JAPLOK010000057.1 GCA_026400775.1 Alphaproteobacteria bacterium
CCGGCGTCTATGAAGCGCGCAAGCGCATTGCGCCGAACTGGCACGCGAATCGCATGTCGCTGCCGATGTGGTGGTGCCAGTCCCCGATTCCGGCGTGCCGGCGGCCATGGGTTACGCCGTGCAGGCGGGCGTGCCCTTCGAACTGGGCATCATCCGCAACCATTATGTCGCCCGCACCTTCATCGAACCGACCGACCAGATCCGCCATCTGGGCGTCAAGCTAAAGCACAGCGCCAACCGCGCCATGCTGGATGGCAAGCGCGTGGTGCTGGTCGATGATTCGATCGTCCGCGGCACCACCAGCCGCAAGATCGTCGAAATGGTCCGCCAGGCGGGCGCGTCGGAGGTGCATATGCGCATCTCCTCCCCGCCGACCACGCATTCCTGCTTCTACGGCATCGACACGCCCTCGCGCAGGCAATTGCTGGCGGCCCAGCACGATGTGGCGGCGATGGCGCGGCTGATCGGCGTGGACAGCCTGGCCTTCATCTCGCTGGACGGGCTGTATCGCGCGCTGGGTCAGCCCGGGCGCAACGCCGCACAGCCGCAATTCTGCGATGCGTGCTTCACCGGCGACTACGCCATACCGTTAACCGATTGGCCGTCCGAGACGGCGCGGGAGTTGCAGGTTTCGAAATGAGTGAATTGTCTGGCGCGGTGGCGCTGATCACCGGCGCATCGCGTGGGTTGGGTGCTGCTGTGGCGCGCGAATTGGCGGCCCACGGCGCGCATTGCATCATCACCGCCCGCACCCAGGGCGGCCTTGAGGAAACCGACGACGCCATCCGCGCCGCGGGCGGCAGCGCCACCCTGATCCCGCTTGATCTCGATAAGGCGGGCGACCAGATCGACCTGCTCGGCCCCTCCATCGTCGAGCGCTTCGGCCGGCTCGACATCCTGGTCCACGCCGCCGGCCTGCTGCCCAAGCTCACGCCGGCCGCGCATATCGAGCCGAAGGATTGGCAGGCCTCCCTCGCGGTCAACCTCAACGCCGCCTGGCGCCTGATCCGCACCACCGACCCTGCCTTGCGCGCCGCGCCCGCCGGCCGCGCCGTCTTTATCACCGACAATTTCGCCCGCGCGCCGCACGCCTATTTCGGCCTGTACAGCGCCCCCAAGGCCGCCGCCGCGCACCTCCTCCAGTGCTGGGCTGCCGAGACCATCAGCACGCCACTGAGAGCCAACCTCGCTGAACCGCGTGCCACCTCCAGCCGCCTGCGCCGCGCCGCCTTCCCCGGCGAGGATAGCGACACGCTGCCCATGCCGGCCGACATCGCGCCGGCCATCGCCGCCCTTTGCCTGCCCGGCGAAACCCGCCACGGCGCCACCATCAAGGTTTAAGAAGCCCATGCCCCAGGTACAAAAACTCGCCATCCTCGATGACTACCAGGGCGTCACGCTCTCCCACCCGGCCTGGGCGAAACTGCCGCATCTCCAGCCCGCCGTCTTCCAGGACACCATCACCGACCTGGACGCACTCGCAACGCGTCTGGCCCCCTTCGATGCCATCCTGGCGATGCGCGAACGCACCCCCTTCAACGCCGCCCTGATCAACCGCCTGCCCAATCTGCGCCTGCTGATGACCACCGGCGAGCGCAACCGCGGCATTGACGCCGCCGCCTGCGCGGCCCGTGGCGTGACCTTCTGCGGCACCTCGTCCTTTGGTGCGCCCACGGTCGAAATCACCTGGGGCCTGATCCTGTCGCTGATGCGCGGCCTGCCCGAACAAATGTCCAGCCTGCGCGCCGGCACCTGGCAGGGGCTCACCGCCTTCGGCGATGTCGGCCGCACGGTGGAAGGCAAGACGCTGGGCGTCGTGGGCCTGGGCAAGCTGGGCGCGCGTGTGGCGCGCGTGGGCCAGGCCTTCGGCATGAAGGTCATCGCCTGGTCACAGAACCTGACCGTAGAGGCCGCGGCGGCGGTCGGCGCCACGCGCGTCGAAAAAGCCGCCTTGATGCAACAGGCCGATGTCATCACGCTGCACCTGATCCTGTCTGACCGTTCGCGCGGCATCATCGGCGCCGAGGAGCTGGCGCGCATGAAGCCCGACGCCGTCATCGTGAACACCAGCCGCGGCCCGCTGATCGACCAGGACGCGCTGCTGGCGGCGCTGCATGGCATGCGCATCGGCGGCGCGGGCCTCGACGTATTCGACCAGGAACCGCTGCCCGCCACGCACCCTATCCTGGCGGCGCCTCGCACTGTGCTGACACCCCATCTCGGCTATGTCAGCGCCGAGAACTATGCCGCCTATTTTACGGGCGCCGTCGAGGCGATCGCCGCCTTCGAAGCCGGCTCCCCCATTCGCGTCATCACCTGAAAGGCTACGCCCGATGGACTGGTCCGCCGCATCCCAGGCCGCGCGCGACGCCGCCTATGACAACCTGAACGCTGTGCCCGATGCCGCGGCCCACGTCGCCGAGCGCAACGCCGCATCCCCACACTTCCCGCCGCCCGAACCCAACATCCCCTTCGGCGAGAGCGAGCGCGAAGCCTGGGACATCTTCCCCGCCCGCGACCCTGCGGCGCCCATGCTCGCCTTCATACATGGCGGCTATTGGCAGCGCAACCGTCGGCAGGATTTCTGGTGCTTGGCCGAGGGCGCCGCTGCCATGGGCTGGGGCTTCGCGCTGTGCGGCTACATCCTGGCGCCCGAGACCAGCATGACGCGCATCGTCTACCAAATCCATGCGGCGCTGGATGTGCTGGCATCGCGCAGCGCGGGCCCCATCATCCTCTCCGGCTGGTCCGCGGGCGGGCACCTGACAGCCATGGGCGCCGAGCACCCAGCGGTGACGGCAGCGCTGGCCATCAGCGGGATCTACGAACTGGGCCCGATCCGTGACACCTATCTGAACGCCGCACTCAAGCTGACCGATGACGAAATCGAAGGCTGTTCGCCGATCCGCCGCCCCGTGGTGCAGAAGCCCATGGCGATTGCGTATGGCAGCGCGGAACTGCCCGAACTGTGCCGCCAGTCCCGCGATTTCCACGCCGTCCGCGCGGCCGCCCACGCGCCCGGGCCACTGATCCCGGTCGCAGCGGCCGACCACTTCACCGTGATCGAAACGCTGCGTCGCCCTGATGGCGCGCTGCTGCGCGCGGCCGCCGAATTGCTGCGCTGATGAAGGTCACCGCGACCTTCCCGACCGACCATGCCCAGGCCGCGCTCGCGCGCATCGAGGCCGTGGCCGACCCCGCGCTGTTCATCACGCGCGTGCCGCCCGAGGCCGTGCGCGCCCGCGCGGCGCAACTGGTTGAGGAAGGCCCGCGCGACCGCCCGCTCTGGGGCCGGACCTTCGTCGTGAAGGACAATATCGACGCGGCCGGCCTGCCCACCACCGCCGCCTGCCCAGACGCCAGCACCACGCCCGAGGCCGACAGCCCCGCCGTCGCGCGGCTGCTCGCCGCCGGTGCCATTCTGCTGGGCAAGGTCAATCTGGACCAGTTCGCCACTGGCCTGGTCGGCGTGCGCAGCCCGCATGGCACGCCGCGCAACATGGTGGTGCCCACCCATGTGCCGGGTGGTTCGTCATCCGGCTCCGCCAGCGCGGTGGCGGCCGGCATCGCGGATTTCTCGCTGGGCACCGACACCGCCGGCAGCGGGCGCATCCCCGCGGGCGCGCAGGAACTGGTGGGCTTCAAGCCCAGCCTTGGCCTGGTGCCGACGCGCGGCGTGGTGCCCGCCTGCCGCAGCCTCGATTGCGTCAGCGTCTTTGCGCGCGGCATCGAGGATGCGGCAACAGTGCTGGAGGTGATCGCCGGCGCGGATGCCGATGACCCCTATTCGCGCGCAGCCCCGCGCGGCTGGTCGGCGCGCGGCACCGCCCCGCCGCACGTCACCCTGGCCGTGCCGGAAGACGCGCAGCTGATCTTCGACACGCCCGATGACGCCGCGCGTTTCGCCGCCGCGATCGCGCGTTTCCAAGCGCTCGGCGCACGCGTCGTCCGCGTTGATATCGCGCCGCTGCTCGCCGTTGCGCGCCGCCTCTACGACGGCGCCTGGGTCGCTGAACGCACCGAGGCGCTGCTGGACCGCGTCTGCCGCGCGCCCGACACGCTGCACCCCGTCACGCGGTCCATCCTGGAAGGCGGCCTCGCGCGCCGCACCGTCGATGCCTTCGCCGATTTCCACCAGGCAGCCCAGGCCCGCCTGCACGCACGGCGCATCATGGCGGGCGCGGCGGTGCTGCTGTTGCCGACCTATCCCGGCCTGCCCACTCTGGAAGCCCTCGCGGCGGACCCGATCGGCGCCAATTCGCGGCTGGGCACATACACGAATTTCGTGAATCTCTGCGACCTCTCGGCGCTCGCCATCCCCAATGGCAGGCGCGCGGATGGCGTGCCCTGCGGTATCACGCTGGTGGGTGCTGCCTTCGCCGAGGGCACGCTTGCGGGCCTGGCCGCCGCCTTCACGAATGAGCCTCTCGACGCGCCGCCGCGCCCTGACGAGGTGGAGCTGTTCTGCATCGGCGCGCATATGTCCGGTCTGCCGTTGAATGGCCAGGTGCTGGGCCATGGCGGACGGTTTGTGCGCGCCGCCACCACCGCGCCGGAATATCGCCTGTTCGATATGGGCAACCGCCCGGGCATGCTGCGCGTGGCCGAAGGCGGCGTGGCCATCACCGGCGAAATCTGGGCGCTGCCGTCGGCCAGCATCGGGCCTTTCCTGGCGGAAATTCCGCCGCCGCTCGGTTTCGCCCGTGTGCGCCTGGCGGACGGCGCCACGCCGCTCGGCTTCATCGCCGAGCCTGCCGGCGTGGCAGGCCTGCCGGATATTTCGGCATCGGGCGGCTGGCGGGCACATCTGGCCACGCGCTCCGGGGCTTGAGCAGCGCGGCACTTGCGCGCAAGCAGCGCGCGCAAGGAGACGCAGATGGAAGTGAACAACCCCGAGGCCCTGGCTGAACTCACCGCTGCCTTCTGGCGCTACGAAAAGGCGCTGGAGGAGAATGACGTCCCCGTGCTGGACGAGATCTTCAAGGTGGCCGACGAGACGGTGCGCTACGGCGTCACGCCGGAGGAGCATTTCTACGGCCATGCCGAGATCGCCGCCTTCCGTGCCGGTCGCGCGCCGCAAAAGCCGCGTGAGATCACGCGCAGCACCATCTCCACCTATGGCCGGGATTTCGGCACGGCGTGGATTCAGTTCACGCGCCCGGGCATGACCAAGGTGGGCCGGCAGACCCAGGCCTGGGTGCGTTTCCCGGGCGAGGGCTGGCGCGTGGTCGCGGCGCATGTGAGCCTGAGCCTCTGATCTCCACCACAGTTTTGCTGCGCAAGACCGTGTCGGGGGCCCCGTTCTGGCGCTGACCTTATAGGCTGGCGCTGGCTGGTCGCGGCAAGGCCGCGACCGGATTCCGAAGCGGGCCAAAGGGAAGGGCGCGGTGATGCTGCAAGACTTGCTTGGCGTGGTCGGGGTGACGAGCGATGCGGTGCTGACAGGCGCCGCACCCGTGCAGCCTTCCAGCTTTCCGGTGGATGCCGTGGCGCAGGCCACCATCGCGGCCTGTGGTGTGGCGGCCGCCGCCATCCATGCCGCGCGCGGCGCCGCCCGCCCAGCCGTGCATTGCGACATGCGCGCCGCCGCCATCGAATTCCGCAGCGAACAGCATCTGCGCCCCGGCCGCGAGGCCTGGGATTCCATCGCGGGCCTCTATCGCAGCGCCGATGGCTGGCTGCGGCTGCACACCAATTTCCCGCATCACCGCGCCGGCATCCTGTCGCTGCTGGGCTGCGCTGGCGAACGCGATGCGGTGCAGGCCGCACTCCTGACCCGCCCCAGCGAGGCCTTCGAGACCGAGGCCACCGCCGCCGGCCTCTGTGTTGCGGCCTACCGCACGCGCGACGAATGGTTCGCCCACCCCCACGCCGCCGCGCTGGAGGCGCAGCCGCTGGTCATCATCGAGCGCATCGGTGATGCGCCGCGCATACCCCTGCCACCGGCCGCCGACGCGCCTTTGCGGGGCCTGCGCCTGCTGGATTTGACGCGGGTGATCGCAGGCCCGGTCGCCGGCCGCACGCTCGCGCATCATGGCGCGGATGTGCTGCACATCACTGCGCCGCATCTGCCCAGCATCCCGGCGCTGGTGATGGATACCGGGCGCGGCAAGCGCAACGCGCATATGGATTTGCGGACCGATGCCGCGCGCTTCGCCGAGCTGGTGGCGGGCGCGGATGCGCTGGCCTGTTCGTATCGCGCCGGCGCCCTGGCCGCGCTTGGCTTTTCCGATGAACGCCTGGCGGAGCTGCGCCCAGGCATCGTGGTCGCCCACCTCTCGGCCTATGGCGTGCAGGGGCCTTGGGCGGGCAAGCGCGGCTTTGACAGCCTGGTGCAGACCGCCACCGGCCTCAACGCCGAGGAAGCCGCCGCCGCCGGCGAGGACAAGCCGCGCGTGCTGCCCTGCCAGGCGCTGGACCATGCCAGCGGCTATCTGCTGGCCCTCGGCATCATGGCGGCCTGGTTGCGGCGTGCGGAGGAGGGCGGCTCATGGCGCGTGCGCGTTTCGCTGGCGCGCACCGGGCATTGGATTCGTAGCCTGCCGCGCATGGAGGGCGGCTTCGCGGTGAAGAACCCGACGCAGGATGAGGTGGCCGATCTGCTGGAGACGCATGAGAGCGGCTTCGGGCCACTGACCACGGTGCGGCATGCGGCGCTGTTGGAGGGCATCGCGGCGCATCCGGGGCCGACGATGCCGCTCGGCACCGCCGCGCCGCAATGGCTTACCGGTTGAGATACTGCGCCGCCGCATCGTGCAGAATCCGCACGGACAGCTCCAGATCCTCCACCTTCGTATCCTCCGCCCAATGATGCGAAATCCCGCCAATGCTCGGCGTGAACAGCATCGCCGCCGGCATGATCCGCGCCATGTATTGCGCATCATGCCCTGCCCCTGACGGCATGTGCCGCCACAGGCCGGGTGCGTTGCTTTCCGCCGAGGCCGCGAGGCATTCCTGAATCACATCGTCGCACAGCGCGGGCCTGGAAAGCGACATCGCATGCAGCGTCGCATGGCAGCGCTCGCGCCGGTTGCTCTCCTGGATCAACCGGCGCAGCACGCCCTCCAGCCGTTCCAGCGTCGCCACCTCGATATCGCGGAACTGGAACAGGATGTCGGCGCGGCCGGGGATGATTGAGGCCGCCCCCGGGTCCAGCGCGATCCGCCCGCAGGTCCAGGTCGTGCGCTCACCCACATGCTTGGGGAATTCGGCATCGATCGCCGCCAGCAGCCGCACCGCGGTCAGACCCGCATCCTTGCGTTCCGCCATCGTGGTGCCGCCGGCATGGTCCTGCATGCCGACAATCTCGATCCGCCATTGCCAGATGGCGACGATGCCGCTCACCACGCCCGCGCGCAGCCCGGCCCCTTCCAGCTGCGTGCCCTGCTCGATATGCAGCTCGAAAAACCCCTTGTAGCGCGTGGGGTCCAGGGCAGGGCGCGGCACGCCGGCCAGCCCGGCTTCCGCCAGGGCTTCGCGCAAAGGCTGGCCGGTGTAGCGGTTGCGCGCGGCGTCGATCTCTTCCTCGGTCAGGATGCCGAGCAGGCTCTTGCTGCCGGGGAAGGACATGAAATGCCCCTCCTCATCGGCGCAGGCGATCACATCCACCGGCAGGCCGGCGCGGGCCAGCGCCACACCCGCCACCACGCCCAGCGCGCCATCCAGCCAGCCGGCTTGGTTCTGGCTTTCGATACGGCTGCCCACCAGCAATTTCTTGCCAGGGCCGGGGTGCTTGCCCAGCACATTGCCGATGCCGTCGATGCTGGGCTCCAGCCCGCATTCGCGCATGCGATCCATCAACCAATGGCGGGACTGCATGTCCTCGCGCCCATAGGTCGGCCGGTGCACGCCGGTCTTGTAGGCGCCGATCTGGCGCAGTTCCTGCAGGTCCTGGATGAAGCGTTCGGTGTCGATCATGCGCGCAGTTTGCACCGGGCCGCGCGCGCCGTGTAGCGTGCGCGCCATGGAAAACATCACCCGCTACGCGACACCGACCACGGGCCGGGCATATCCGCCCTTTTCCATCGCAGTGGGCCATGCCGGCACGCTGTATGTGTCGGGGCTGGGGCCGATGCTGCCCGATGGCACGGTGCCCGCGGGCTTCGCCGCGCAATTCGCCTGCGTGATGGACCATTTGCGCCGCGTGCTGGCCGATGCCGGCACCGACATGACGCGCATCCTCAAATGCAATGTGCTGCTGACGCGGGCCACCGATGTGGCGGAGATGAACCGCCTCTACGCCGCCGCCTTTCCGGCCGACAACCTGCCCGGGCGCACAACCTGCATCGTGACCGCGCTGCCGGTGCCCGATTTCCTGCTGGAGATCGAGTGCATCGCGGCCATCGGGTGAATCCGGCTGCGCGGCTGATGCGCGCCCAGGCCCAGAATAATGCCTGGGCCAATCACCGCCTGCTGAACGCCTGCGCGGCGCTGACGCAGGCGGAGTGGGAGGCTCCGCGCAGCGGCTTCTTCCCCTCGCTGCGCGCCACGCTCAACCACATCCTGGTCATCGACCATTTCTATGTGGATGCGCTGGAGGGCGGCAGGCTGGGCCCCGCGGCCTTCGCCGAACGCATGCCATGCCGCGGCGTTGCGGAGCTCCAGGCGGCCCAGGCCGCGGTCGATCGGCGTCTCTGCGGCTTCTGCGATGCCCTCGACGATGCCGCGCTCGATCGCATCATTCGGGTCCATCGCGGGCAGCGCATCCAGCAGGAACGCTGCGACAGGCTGCTGCTGCATATCTTCCAGCATGGCATCCATCATCGCGGTCAGGCGCATGCGATGCTATCCCAGGCCGGTGTGAAGCCTCCGCAGCTGGACGAATTCTATTCCCGCCTGGAGGCGCCGCTGCGCGCGGCGGAATGCCAGGCGCTGGGCTTTTCCGAAGCCGACCGCTGGCCGGAGGATATGGCGCGATAGCGCCCGGGGCTACAGCGTCAGCCCCGCATCCACCACCACGGTCTGCCCGGTCACCGCCGCAGCACCGGCCAGCAGGAAGACCACCACCTCTGCGATGTCATCGGTGGTGCAGCGGCGCTTGAGCGCCGCGGCCTCGATCGACATGGCGCGTTCCTGGTTGGACCATTCCACGGTCCAGGAACTGTCCACCGCGCCGGGGGCCACGGCGTTCACGCGCACCGCCGGCCCCAGCCCGCGCGCGAGATTCTTGGTCAGCGAGATCACGCCCGCCTTGGTCGCGCCATAGGCCATTGACGACCCCGGCGAATGCAGCCCGGCAATGGAGGCGATGTTGACCATCGCACCGCCCGCTGCCGTCAGATGCGGCGCGGCCGCCTTGGCGCAACGGAACACGCCGCGCAGATTCACGTTCAGCACCGCATCCCATAATTCCTCGGTGATGCGCTCGAGTGCCGCGGGCGGAATGGAGGTGCGCGTGCCCGGTGTGCCGGCATTGTTCACCAGATAGTCCAGCCGGCCCAATGCCAGGGCCGCGGCATCGACCATGCGCGCGGCATCCGCCGCATCGGCGACATCGCCGGGGGCTGCGATCACATCCAGCCCCTCCGCGTGCAGGCCCACCAGCGTCTCGGCCGCGCGCGCATCATCGTGCAAATGGTTCACCGCCACACGCGCGCCGGCCCGGGCCAATTGCCGCACACAGGCGAGCCCGATGCCGGAGGCACCACCGGTCACGAGCGCCGTGCGCCCGGCCAAATCATATCGGATCATCAGCGCAGCATCGCCCAGAGGCTGACCACGAGCAACAGCGCCATCGTGATGTTGAAGATGCGCAGCCGTGCCGGTTCGCGCAGCCAGCGCCCCATCGCCGCGCCGAAAGCCGCCCAGGCCCAGTTGCAGGGTATGCAGGCCAGCACGAAGATGGCACCGATCAAGGCCACCTGCGGCAGCAGGGGCGCATCGGCGCGCACATGGGTGGCACTCGCCGCCGCACAGATCATCCAGGCCTTGGGGTTGATCCACTGGAAGGCGGCGGCACCCCAGAAGCCCAGGGGAGGGCGGGCGCCGGCGGTGTCGGGTGGCGGAGCGGTCGCGATCTTCCAAGCGAGCCACAGCAGCCAGGCGGCCCCCAGCCAGCGCATCACCGCATGCGCCGTCGCATTGGCATGCAGCGGCGCGCCGATGCCAAGCCCCACCACGAACAGCATGGCGCCGAAACCGATCGCGATGCCGAGATTGTGCGGCCAGGTCGCACGCACTCCATGGCTCGCGGCGGCGGCCGCGATCATCAGCACATTCGGCCCTGGCGTGCCCGACATCACCAGCGCGAAGAGCACCAGCGCGGGTAGGGCTTCCGTCATCTGCGACGCAGGAGGTAGCGCTGCGTGCCATCCATCACCAGCATGCCCTTCTGGTTGTGGATTTCGCTGCGCATGGCCAGCACGCCGGTGCTGCGCTGCGCGGTCAACTCCGCCACGATCAGGCGCGGATAGAGCGTATCGCCCACGAAGACCGGTGCCAGGAAACGTGTCGATTGATCGAGGAATGCCTTGAGCGATTCCTCCACCATGAAGGGGAACAGCCCTGCGCCCGCGCAGGACTGGATCGCCACCTGGTAGCCATGCGCCAGCATCCCCGGCATGCCATGCCGGCGGCAGAATTCGGCATCATAATGGATCGGGTGGTTGTCGCCGGAGGCGGCCTGGAAGGCTGCGAAAATGCCATCCGTCATGGTGCGGCTGGGCAGGTTGAAGATTTCTCCGAGCGCGAAATCCTCGAACCAGCGTTGCGGGGCCAGGCGGTGCTGGGTGGGGTCAAACATAGCCCATGCGCCGGTCGGTCTCGCGTGTGGCGGCGTCGCGCGCATCGGGCGCGCCGAAGCCGCCGCCGCCC
>JAPLOK010000116.1 GCA_026400775.1 Alphaproteobacteria bacterium
CATGGCGCAGGGCGGCGACCCGACCGGCACCGGCACCGGCGGTTCCGAGCTGCCGGACCTGCCCGCGGAATTCAGCCCGCCGAATCGCGCGCGCTTCCTGCGCGGCACCTGCGGCATGGCGCGCACGCAGAACCCGAACACCGCGAATTCGCAGTTCTTCATCATGTTCGCGCCGGGCTCGTTCCTGGATGGCCAGTACACCATCTGGGGCCAGGTGATTTCGGGCATGGAAGCGGTGGATCGCATCGCGCGTGGCGCCGGCCAGTCGGGCCAGGTGCGCACGCCAGACCGCATCACGCGCATGCGTGTGGCCGCGGATGTTCCGGCCTGATTGACGAGCGTCGCGGGGCGCGCGATAGGCGCGCCTCGCTATCGCATCTTCTGGTGTGAATCGCGGGCTGCGGGCCGGTAGCTCAGTTGGTAGAGCACGTGACTTTTAATCATGTGGTCGCGGGTTCGAGTCCCGCCCGGCTCACCAGGCGCCTACAGCCGGACCCCTTCGGTCTGGAAGCTCTCGGCGCTCTTCTGGAAATTGTTGTTCAACGCCATGGCGCCAATCACGGCGATGATGGTGGCTGCGCAGAAACCGGCGATGATGGCCTTCACGGCTTGTCTCCCTCAGGGGTTATGACCCGCTTTATGCAGCAGCCGCCCGGCTTCCGCCAAGTCCTCCGGTGTATTGGCATTGAAGAAGGGGTCGATCGGCGCCACCGGCCATTGCGCATGCGCAATGCCGTGGCGTGCCGTCCAGCGATCGATCTTGCGCTCGCCAGCCAGGAGGGCGGCGCGCAGGTCTTCGCGCAGCGCCACAGCCCAAAGCCCGCAAGGCGGGTGCGTATGTCCGCCCGAAGCCGCGCAGGCCAACGGCACCGCCGCCGCCTCGCGCGCCGCATGCAGGCGCGCCACGTAGTCGGCTGGCAGGAAAGGGCTGTCGCCGCTGGCGCTCACCAGCCAGCGCGCACCCTGCGCCGCCGCCCAATCCATGCCCGCCAGCACGCCCGCCAGCGGCCCCACGAAGCCCTCGACCGGGTCCGCCAGCACCGGCAACCCCCAGACGGCGAACCGCGCCGGGTCACCATTGGCGTTCAGCGCCAGCGCCGCCACCTGCGGCCGCAGCGCATCCAGCGCGCGGTCCAGCATGGTGCGGCCGGCGACATCGCGCAGCGGCTTGTCCCCCCCGCCCATGCGCCGCGCCAGGCCGCCGGCCAGCACCACCGCATGCGTCATGGCTCGGCGCCCTTGCGGCGGTGCTTCGCGCTTTCCTCTTCGACGTAAGCCAGGTCCGCGTCGAAGATGATCCGTTCCTGCCCCGCAAGTGCCATGAACCGCTTGCCCCTGCAGCGCCCGATCAGGGTCAGCTTCGCCTCGCGCGCCAGTTCCACCCCCCAGGCGGTGAAGCCCGACCGCGAGACCAGCACGGGTATGCCCATGCGCACGGTCTTGATCACCATCTCGCTGGTCAGCCGGCCGGTCGTGTAGAACAGCTTGTCCGCGCCCGTCACGGCATTGCGGAACATCCAGCCCGCGATCTTGTCCACCGCATTGTGGCGGCCGACATCCTCCATATACGCGACCGGCGCATCACCCTCGCACAGCGCGCAGCCATGGATCGCGCCGGCCTCCAGATACAGCGACGGCAGCGTGTTGATAGCATGCAGCAGCCGGTACAGTTCGCTTGTGCGAAGCCGCGCAGCCGGGTTCAACCGCACCTCGGCGAAATCCTCCATCAGGTCGCCGAACGCCGTGCCCTGCGCGCAGCCGCTGGTCAGCGTCTTCTTGCGCAGCTTTTCTTCGAAATTGGTGCGCGCGGGCGTGCGCACCACCACCACCTGCAGGTCGTCATCATACTCGACCGCCTCGACCGTATCGCCAGGCTTCAGCATGCCCTGGTTCAGCAGGTAGCCCACGGCCAGGTCCTCCGGCCGGTCCAGGATGGTCATCATGGTCACGATCTCCTGCCCGTTCAGGTAGAGCGTGAGCGGACGTTCGACCGTGACAGCGGTTTCCACCGCGGCCCCTGTCTGGTCGATGCCAATGACGCGGCGGGTCAGCCGCGGGTCGGATGGGTCGGGCAGCACTCGCATGCTGCGCAACTGCCCCCGTGCATCGCTGCGCGCAAGGGTCAACCAATAGTTGCAATTTCGGATCATTGCGATCATTTATTAAATTCTCACGCAGGATGTTGGGCTCCATGCCGCTAGACCATCTCCTTCGCACCGTCTGGGGCTGGCGCTGGCGCCTGATGCTGGCGGCCGGGCTGATGTGGCTGGTCCTGGGCAGCATTGTCTGGAGCTGGCCGCGCGGCTTCGTGGCGGATGCCATTATCGCTCCGGCTGAGAGCACCTCGATGGCCGCCTCCGCGCTGGTCGCGCCCACACCGGTCGCGGTGCCGCGCCTGTTCGACCAGCGGCCGGGCGGCAATTTCGGCGTCTATCTGGGCGCGCTGCGCAGCGCCGAGGCCGCGGCCGACCTCGTCGCTCACACCCCGATTATTGCCGACATGACAGCCCGCCGTGCCGAGGGGTTGATGGGCCAGTTGCGCGCTTGGCTCGGCCTGCGCATCCAGGCCGATGCGGATGATGTGCGCGGCCTGCTGGAACGCCGCATGGCGATCACCCAGGCCGCCGGCAGCCTGACCTGGACGCTAGCGCTGACCTGGTTCGACCGCGAATTGGGTCTGGCCATGCTGCGCCGCCTGCACGCCTTCGCCGAGGCCAAGGTGCGCGAGGATCTCGCCGCCGTCACCGAAAGCCGTATCAGCGCGCTGCGCGCCGCGGCCAGCGCGGAACGCGACAATTTCCAGCGCAACGCCCTGTTCGAATTGCTGGCACAGCAGCAGCGCGCCGCGTTGATCGTGATGGCCGATGGCGCGATCGCCGTCCGCCTGGTGCAGGCGCCTACGGTGGAATTGCGCCCAAGCGTGCCGAACCGCCCCATGCTGTTGATCCTGCTCGCGGTGGCTTGTGCAGTGTTCTGCGGCATGGCGGCGGTGACGGTGGCGTTGCTCTTCCCGCCCGTGCCGGTGACGCCGGCCTGGATGGCCGCCGCCGCCCGCCAGCGCGTGGATGCGGGTGAATGATCAGCGGCGGCTATGCGGTCGCAACCTGCGCGGGCGTGGCGGCCGCACTGCTGCAATTCGCGGGTGCGCTCAAGACGTCACCCGCGCTGAGCTGGCTGCCGCTGGATCTCACAATGCTGGCCGCCGGCGCCACCATGCTGCTGCTGCCGGCGATGCTTGCCATGGGCGGCTGGCGCATCGGCCGAGGTGCTGCGCTGCCGCTGCTCGCGGCCACCGCCATCTGGCCCTGGTGGTGCATCGCAGCGCTGTGGTCGCCGGCCGGCGATGCGGCCGCGGCCAAGCTGGGCATGATGGTGCTGGCCGGCCCGCCCATGCTGCTAGCCGGGCTGCTGATCGGCGCCGATGCGCAGGCGCGCCGCGCGCTGGCCGCCGCGGTCATCGTGATCGCGCTGGCGGTTGGCGCCTCGGTGGGCTGGGGCCTGCTGACCGACAGCGTGGTCCTCGGCGGTGAGGTCGGCGCGGACCCGGAATTGCTGCGCGTACAATACCAACTGGCGGGGCTGGCCATCGCCACCGCGGGCGGGCTGGCGGCGGTGCAGGTGGCAGGCGCCCGCGGCTGGGTCAGGCTGCCCTGGATGCTGTTGCTGGGCTTGCTATGCGCGGCCGTGATGTTGCCGGGCGGGCGTGCCTCCTTGCTGGCGCTGGCCCTGGCGGTGCTGCTGCTGCCGGCCTGGCGCTTCTGGCTGGGCGGCCAGCCGCGCGCGGCGCTGGGCTGGGTGTTGTTGGCGGCGATCGGCGGGGCGTTGGTGGTGGCGGTGCTGGCGCTGGAATTCGGCCTGCTGGAACGGCTGCGTGCGCTGGAGCGCCTGATGGACGGCGCCGTCAGCGAAACCCGGCCGCAGATGTGGGCCGATGCGTTGCGGTTGTCCGGGTGGCAGGGCATCGGGCCGGGCGGCTATCCGCAGGCGGCGGGCTTTGGCGATGATCGCGGCATGCACCCGCACAACCACGCGCTGGAGGCGCTGGTCGAGGCCGGCATGCCGGGGCTTGCGCTGTGGTGCCTGGCCTTTGGCGGCGCGTTGTTGCTGCTGCTGATGCGCGGCGGGCGCGTGGCGCCGGGCCGGGCGGCGGTGATCCTGGCGCTGGTGCTGCCCATGGCGGTCACGGTGATGGTCTCGACCGACCTGTCCAACCGCATGGCCTGGTTTGCGCTCGGCCTTGCATTGTCGGTGGGCGTGGAGCGCGTGCGTGTGGTATGAACGATGCGGCAAGCGGGCCTTGGATGTCGCGAGTGCGGCGACCCTGCTGCTGCTGAGCGCCCCGCTGTTGCTGGTGGCCGCGCTGGCGGTGCGGCTGGCGATGGGCCGACCGGTGCTGTTCCGCCAGGTGCGGGCGGGGCAGGGCGGTGTGCCCTTCACCCTGCTGAAGCTGCGCAGCATGCGCGCGGGCGGGGCCGATGACGCGGCGCGGCTGACGCGGCTGGGGCGGCTGTTGCGCGCCACGGCCATCGATGAATTGCCGCAACTGTGGAACGTGCTGCGCGGCGAGATGAGCCTGGTCGGCCCGCGGCCTTTGCCGGTGGAGTACGAGGCGCTGTATTCGCAGCGGGAGGCGGCGCGGCTGCATGTGCGCCCCGGCCTGTGCGGGCTGGCCCAGGCGGCGGGCCGCAATGCCGTGCCCTGGGCGCTGCGGCTGCGGCTGGATGCGAATTATGCGCGGCGGGTGTCGCTGCGGCGGGATCTGCGGATCATGCTGGGCTGTGCCGTGGTGTTGCTGCGCGGGCGCGGCGTGGCGGCGGCGGGGCATGCGACCATGCCGAGGTTTTTGGGGGCGGGCATCACCCCGCCATCCACCCCTCCAGCGCCGCGCTGAGGCCCACCGTCCGCACCCCCGCCGCGCGCACCGGCACCGCCGCCTGCGACACCGCCAGCAGCGCGCAATCCAGGCCCTGCCGCGCGCACCGGCACCGCCGCCTGCATCACCGCCAGCAGCGCGCAATCCAGACTGTCCAGCACCGCCACGCCTGAGGCCGCGGCCACCGCCGGCGCCAGCCCGGCCAACCCCGCGCCGCCCAGCACCACGGCCTCCGCGCCGTCTCGCGCCGCGGCGCGCACCGCCTCGGCCAGTTCGGCCACGGCGCCTTCGGGGTCGGCTGCGATGCGCGCGCCGTCGGGTGCGACCGCACGCACCAGCACCTGGCCCGCCGGCAGCCCGCGCGAGAGGCAGAATTCCTCCAGCATCGGCACCCAGGCCGCACCCCCGGTGATGAAGCCGATGCGCCGCAGCCCCGCGCGCGCCACCGCGAGCGAGGCCTCGGCCATGCCCACCAGCGGTACGCCGGCCAGTTCCTTGGCGGCATCCAGCCCGGGGTCGCCGAAGCAGGCGATGATGATGCCATCCATGCCCGCACCGTGGTCGGCCAGGGCCTCCAGCACGGCATGGCCGGCGATCGCGGCCGAGGCGCGGCTGGCGATGTAGCGCGCGCCGAAACGCGCGGTCACGGCATGCAGCTCGGCCGAGAGGCCCAGCCGGGGCAGCGCTGCCTGCGCATGATGCCGGACCCGCGCAGTGATGGCCGGGTCGGTATTGCCATTGATCAGAAGCAGCTTCATCGGCGGGCAGCACATGCCTGAGTGCTGGGCAAAGGCAAGCCCCTTGGGGCAGGCTGGCCTGCGCGCCGTGGTTGCCGGTCCGGCCACCCCGGGGCATCTTCCGCCCTGCCGGCTACAGACACGAGGAAAGCCCATGTTGAGACGTTTTCTGTTGGCGGCCTGCGCCGTCGCGATGCCCCTGGCCGCCCAGGCGCAAGGTACGCTGCGCATCGGGATGACAGCGGCAGATATCCCGCTGACCCATGGCCAGCCCGACCAGGGCTTCGAGGGCAACCGCTTTACCGGCATCCCGCTCTATGATGGGCTGACGGCGTGGGATCTCTCCGCCGTCGACCGTGCCTCGGTGGTGATAGCCGGCCTGGCCGAACGCTGGGAGAGCGACCCCGCGGACCGCACGCGCTGGGTGTTTCACCTCCGCCGCGGCGTGACCTTCCATGACGGCAGCGCCTTCAACGCGGATGCCGTGGTCTGGAATGTCCGCAAGGTGCTGGACCGCGAGGCGCCGCATTTCGACCCCCGCCAGGTGGGCCTGACCGCGAGCCGCATGCCCACCTTGCGCCGCGCCGAGCGCATCGATGACTACACGGTGGCGCTGTTCACCTCCGAACCTGACAGCCTGCTGCCAATCAACCTGACCAATCTGTTCATGGCCAGCCCCACGCATTGGGAACGGCTGCGCACGCAACACCCCAATGCCGAGGCGACCTGGAACGCCTTTGCCGCCAACCCCTCGGGCACCGGGCCGTTCCGGCTGACGCGCTTTGTCCCGCGCGAACGCGCGGAGATGACGCGCAATGACAATTACTGGGGCACGCGCGCACGGCTGGAGCGCGTGGTGCTGCTGCCGATCCCCGATGCCAATGCGCGCACCGCGGCCCTGCTGTCCAACCAGGTGGATTGGATCGAGGCGCCCTCTCCGGATGCCGTGCCGCAGATCCGCAGCCGTGGGTTCAACATCACGCAGAACCTGCAGCCGCATGTCTGGCCCTGGCAGCCCTGTTTCACCGAGACCTCGCCGCTGCGCGATGTGCGGGTGCGGCGCGCGATCAACCTGGCGATCGACCGTGAGCAGATCCGCACCCTACTGGGCGGGCTGATGGTGCCGGCGGTCGGCACCGTCGCGCCCGGCCACCCCTGGTGGGGCAACCCGAGCTTTGCCATCCGCACCGACCTGCCCGAGGCGCGGCGCCTGCTGGCCGAGGCCGGCTACAACGCGCAACGCCCGCTGACCCTGCGCGTGCAGATCAGCGCTTCCGGTTCCGGCCAGATGCAGCCGCTGCCGATGAACGAATTGCTGCAGCAGCAACTGCGCGCCGTGGGCGTGAATGTCGAGTTCGACACCATCGAGTGGAACGCGCTGTTCACCAATTGGCGCAATGGCTGCGCGCATGCCTCCGCGCGCGGGGCGCATGCGATCAATGTCTCCTTCGCGGCGATGGACCCATTCTTTGCCATGGTCCGCTTCTGGGATAGCAAGATGGCGGCCCCCACCAGCAACAACTGGGGGATGTTCAACAATCCGCGCTTTGACGCGATGGTGGCCGAGGCGCGCAACGCCTTCGAGCCCGCCGCGCGCGATGCGGCACTGGCCCGCCTGCATGCGGCCGGTGTGGATGAGGCGCTGTTCATCTGGATCGCGCATGACGTGGCACCGCGTGCGATGAGCCGGCGCATCCAGGGATACGTTCAACCGCAGAGCTGGTTTGTCGATCTGCGTCTGCCTTTCGTGCAATGAACTGAGCGGGGGATCCGATGTTCTTTTACCTGATCCGAAGGGTCCTCTATGCGATCCCCATTGCGCTCGCGGTGGGGTTCGTCTGCTTCATGCTGGTGCAGATCGCGCCGGGTGACCCGATCAACGCGATCGTGCCCCCCGACGCGCCCGCCGATGTTGTCGAAAGCGTCCGCCGCGACTACGGGTTGGACAAGCCGCTGGCGATCCAGTTTGGCATCTGGCTGATGAAGGTGGTGCAGGGCGATCTCGGCCGGTCGCTCGCCACTGGCCGGCCGGTGTGGTCGGACCTGTCGAGCGCCATTTCCAACACGCTGACTCTGGCGGCCTTCGCCTCGCTGATCGGCTTCGTGATCGGCGCCATCCTGGGCGGTCTTGCGGGCACGTTCCGAGGCTCGATCATTGACCGGCTTGCGGTCACCACCGCGGTCGCGGGCGTCTCCATCCCGCATTACTGGCTGGGCATGGTGCTGGTGGTGATATTCTCTGTTCAATACAATATGTTGCCAGCGATGGGGGCGGGGCCGGGGGGCTCCGCGGACTGGGTCTGGGACTGGGAGCATTTCCAGCATTTGATCCTGCCCGCGGTGACGCTCTCGGTCATTCCCATGGGCATTGTTACGCGCACGGTGCGCGGCATCGTCGCCGAGATCATGAACCAGGAATTCATCACCGCCCTGAAGGGCAAGGGCCTGACCGGCTGGGGCGTGTTCGGCCATGTGGTGAAGAATGCCGCGCCGAACGTGCTGGCGGTGATGGGCCTGCAGCTGGGC
>JAPLOK010000361.1 GCA_026400775.1 Alphaproteobacteria bacterium
AGGGTGGTGTGGAAGGCGATGGCCTTCACCTCCGGTCGTTCGGCCAGTCGGAAGGCGATGTCGAGCCGCGCTTCGGTCGTGTCCTCTGCATGGCCCTGGATGTTGTCCATGAAGCAGGCGGCGGGTGCGCCGGCATCGCCCAGCAGATCGACCATCAGCATGCCAAGGCCGGCGCCCGCGGTGACAAGTGCCACCGTGCCCGGCAGTTCGACCATGGCGAAGCCGCGCGCCCGCGCCTCGCGCTCCAGCGGTGTCAGCGCCGCGTCTTCTAGGCGCGCGGACAGCGCGGGTTCGGGCAGTGCCGCGCAATCATCACGCGTGGCCTTGCAGTCGAGAGCGACCAGCGTGCCATCGGCGGTGACTGCGAGCGGGTTGATCTCGAGAAAATCCAGCGCCTCGGCACGCATCACGCGCGCCAGGCGCAGCGCGTATCGCGCCAGGCGCGCGGCAAGGGACGTATCGAAGCCGCCACGCAGCGCCGCATAGGCACGCTCGGCGGCGTCTGGTGCGTCGGCATCCAGCACCAGCCGGATGGGGGCGGCCGCGCTTTCCACCTCCATGCCGCCATCGGGCGAGGCCAGCAGCACCAGCGATTGCGCCGTGCCGTCCATCATCAGCGCCAGGTAGATCTCGCGCGTGAAGGCCACGGCTTCCTCCGCATAGGGCTCGGGCAGCAGGGCCGCCACCGCCGCGCCGTCGCTGGCGGCGAACCGCCGGATCAATCCGCGCTTGCCGCGTCCGCCTTCCAGCAGCTGCGCCTTCATCATGCCCGCGGGCGGGGCATCCGGCGCGCCCCACATCGCGCCGCGCGGCACCGCGATGCCGTGATGTCGCAGCAGTGCCTTGCCGTCGGCCTCGGTCAATCGCATCGTGTGATCCTGATGATTCCGTTCCTTGCCAGCTTTCCGCGCCACGTGATCGTGTTCAATCCCCTCGGCCGCTATGCGCGCGCGCAAGTGGCGGCGATGCGGCAGGCGGGCACGCCCATCATCGCCGGCGTGCAACTCGGCCGCGGCGGGGAGGATATGGACGGCATTCCCGTCCTGGATGCACCGCCGGACGGTGCCGATGCCGCCGTGCTCTACACGCCGCCCGAGGGCACCGCCGACGCCATTGCGCGCTGCGCCGCCCTTGGCATTCGCAGCATCATCGCCTGCGCCGAATATGTCCCGGTGCATGATGCGATGCGCGCCGCGAAGGCCGCGCGCGCGGCCGGCGCCTGGCTTGTGGGGCCCAACACGCTGGGCCTCTGCGTTCCGGGCCAGGGCATGCTCGGCAATATCGCGCCCGCCTTCTGCATGCCCGGCGCGGTGACCGTGCTGACGCGCAGTGGCACGCTGGCGCTGACTATCGCGCGCATGCTGACGGCCGCGGGCATCGGGCAGCGCGCGGTGATCAATCTTGGCGGCGATGCGCTGATCGGGCGCAACCCGCATGAATACCTGGCGCCATTGGCCGATGACGCGGCGACACGCGCGGTGCTCTATGTGGGCGAACTCGGCGGCGACAAGGAATACGCGCTGGCCGAAGCGATGCCCGCTTTGCGCGGCAAGCCGCTGGTCGCGATGGTGATGGGCCGCCACGCGCCGGAGGGGCGGCGCATGGGCCATGCCGGCGCGCTGGCCGGCGCCTTGCGCGAAACCGCCGAAGCGAAGCTCACCGCGCTGCATGCCGCCGGCGCGCTGGTGGCGCGCACACCCGACGAAGCGATTGAATATCTGGGAGGAACATGATGACCGAAGAGAACCCGCTGCTGGTACGGCGTGATGGTGCTGTGGTGCGCGCGATGTTGAACCGCCCGCACCGGCGCAATGCGATGAGCCTGGCACTGGTGCAGGCCGTCGATGTGCTGCTCGATGAACTGGAGCAGGACAGCAGCGCGCGCGTGCTGGTGCTGGAAGGTGCTGCCGGCCATTTCTGCGCCGGCCTCGACCTGGTCGAAGTGGCCGAGGACCATGTCACGCCCGAGGACAAGCTCGCGGCCCAGATGAAGCGCAACACCGCCACGGGCCGGCGTTTCGCGCGGATCGCGGCATTGCCGCAGGTGGTTGTGGCGCGCATCCAGGGCAGTGTTTTCGCGGGTGGCTTGGGCTTTGTGTGCGCGGCCGATATCGCCATCTGCGATGCCACCGCGCGCTTCTGCGCGCCCGAGGTGCGACGCGGGCTGGTCGCCGCGCAAATCCTGCCCTGGCTGGTGCGCCGCATGGGCCGCAGCGAGGCACAGCGCATGGTGCTGCAGGCGCAGGTGCTGGACGCGGCCGCTGCGCGCGGCATCGGCCTGGTG
>JAPLOK010000346.1 GCA_026400775.1 Alphaproteobacteria bacterium
CGCTCGGCTTCGGCGGCCTCGCGCTGGCGGGCGGCCTCGCGCTGCTGCTCCTGGAACTGCGCCATGGCGCGGGCCAGTTCGCCGATCTCGTCCTGGCGGGCGGTATCGGTGAAGCGCACATCCTCATCACCGGCGGCCAGCTTGCCGACACTGCCCGTCAGGCGCTGCAGCGGGGCAGCAACGCGGCGATGGATCAGGGTCAGCATCAGCAGCACAAACACCAGCCCCACTGCCGCGACGGCAAGGCAGATCACGAAGCGCAGCCAGGCCGTGCCGCTCTCGGCCGCGACGACGCTGCGCACGGCGTCGGCGATGATGCGCTTGAGACCCAGGATCTCCATGAAGCTACGCTCGGAGCGGATCATCCACTCGGCCGCCGTCAGTTCGGGCTGCTGGCTCGCGCGCCAGTCATCCAGCGTCAGCAGCGCGCCTTCCAACAGGCTCTCGGGCCCGCTGAAGCGTTCGGTCAGGCGTTCCAGCGCCTCGATCGCGGCCGGGCCGCCGGCCCCGGCGCGGATCTGCACGGTCAGCATTTCCTTGAAGAGCGTGGCATTGGCCAGGGCCTCGTCGATCTGGGCCAAGGCCGCCGCGCTCGGCGCGCGTCCCGCCGCGAGGCCCTGGGCGATGGCGGCGCGCGCCATGCCGGCACTCTCCCGCAGGCGCCAGCCCAGGCGAAGCGTTTCCGCGCCCCGCAGCAATTCGGCATCACGCCCCGCCGCCGCGGGCAGGCGGTCCATCCAGGCCTCCGCGATGCTGCTGGGCAGCCGCTGGCTGGCCTGCAGCACCGCCTGCACCTGCGCGGCTTCGCGGGCATCGGCCGGGCGCGACAGCTGGGCATCGGCCTGGCGGCGCCAGGCTTCCAGATCCTGCGCGATGCCCGACAGCGCGGCCGCGCCTTCGGCCGCCGGCGCCCGGGCCAGCAGCACGGCTGCCGCCTGTGGCATGGCCTGGCTGGCCTCCCGGCTGTGCCGCAGGGCCGCCCGTTGTTCAGCGGTGGCAGCCTGGGGCTGGGACAGGACCTGGCGCATCTCGAAGCCTTCATGCGCGAGGGAGGCCAGGCCCACGCCCAGTTCGACCGCGGCGAGCATGGCCTGCGCCTGCGCGTCCATTTGTCGGACCTGCTGATGGGCCTGCAACGCCGTCAGCCCCAGCGCCCCCAGAAGGGTGGCGCCCAGAAGGGCGAAGGCGCCGCTGAGGAGGCGGCGGATGGTGAAAAGGCGCTGGAGGACCATGCTGCGGCGTTCCCTGCCAATGGGTCCGTCGGGTGTAATCTCGCGGTCATGAACAATCGCTTGCTATCAAGCGCCGGCATCTGGCTTATCCTGTTGGCGTGAAATCATTCTGGCGCACCAAAACCCTGGAACAGATGACCGAGGCCGAGTGGGAGAGCCTCTGCGATGGCTGCGGCCGCTGCTGCCTGCACAAGCTGCGCAACGAGACCACCGATGCGCTGTATTTCACCGAGGTGGGCTGCCGCCTGCTGGATGGGCAAACCGCGCGCTGCACCAATTATCCCGAACGTCGCCGCTTTGTGCCCGATTGCATGCGGCTGACGCCGGAACTGGTGCGGGAGATTGACTGGTTGCCGCCCACCTGCGCCTATCGTCTGGTGGCGGAGGGGCGCGACCTGGCCTGGTGGCACCCCTTGGTCTCGGGCCGGGCGGAGAGCGTGGCCGAGGCCGGGGTCAGCGTGGCCGGCCGCTTCGTGGCCGAACGCGATGCCGGCGCGCTGGAAGAGCATGTGGTGGCCTGGCCGGGGCGGATTCCCCCGGGTGCGAGGCCGCTGCCGAAGAGGAGAAGACAGGGATGAAGAACGCGCTTTATGGCGGCGTGAACGCGGCGGTGCTGACGGCGATGCATGCCGATCTCTCGCCCAACCTCGATGCGATGGCGGCACATGCGCATTGGCTGCTGGCCAATGGCTGCACAGGCCTGGGCGTGATGGGCACCACCGGCGAGGCGAACAGCTTCGGCCTGCACGAACGCAAGGCCATCCTGGAAGGCCTGATCGCGCGCGGCGTGCCGGCGGCAAAGATGATGCCGGGCACGGGCTGCGCCTCGCTCGCGGATACGGTGGAACTGACCAAGCATGCGCGCGATGCCGGCTGCCCCGGCGTGCTGGTGCTGCCGCCCTTCTACTACAAGGCGCCGTCCGATGATGGGTTGTTCGCCTATTTCGACGAAGTGGTGAAGCGCATCGGCGGCAGTGTGGCGCTGTACCTCTACCATTTCCCGCAGCAATCTGCGGTGCCCTTTACCCTGTCGCTGCTTGAGCGCCTGCTGGATGCGCATCCGGGCGTGTTCAAGGGCGTGAAGGACAGCTCGGGCGACTATGCCAATATGAAGGCGATGATCGATGCCTTCGCCGCGCGTGGGTTCGAGGTCTATTCGGGCAGCGATGAATTCCTCCAGCGCATCCTGGCCGAGGGTGGTGCGGGCTGCATCACCGCGGCGTCGAACGCCAATTCGCATTGGGGTGGGATCGTCTATCGCGAACGCACGGGGCCGGCTGCCGATGCCGCGCAGGCGATGCTGTCCGCCACCCGCAAGGCCGCGACCAGCGCGCCGCTGATCCCCTGCCTGCGTGAAGTGATCGCGCGCAGCACGGGTGACATGGCCTGGTGCAACATCCGCCCGCCGCATCTGCCGCTGTCGGGTGCCGCTGCCGATGCCGCCTGGGCGACCTGGGTGGCGACGGGGGCGATTCCGCTGCCGGGGATGCCCGCGAAGATGGCGGCTGAGTGAGCACCGCGTCCGATCGGCCAAGGGCGGAGGGGCCGCAGGCCACGAGCGCCGAGGCCGTGAATCGGCCGCGCCAAGACGCGTCCGATCGGCCAAGGGCGGAAGGGCCGCAGGCCACGAGCACCGAGGCCGTGAATCGGCCGCGCAAGGAAATCTCCGGCGGCTTGCGTTGCCGCGAACCCGCCGTGGCGACCGTGCAGGTGGATGACGCGCATGTGCGCGTCACCCGCTGGGATTTCGCCCCCGGCGCCGAGACCGGGTTTCACCGCCATGGCTGGTATTATGTGGTGGTGCCGGTGCATGACGGCACGCTGCACATCGAATTCCCCGATGGCAGCAAGGCCGAGGCCGCGCTGACCGCGGCTGTCGCCTATCAGCGCCCCGCTGGCATCGAGCACAATGTGATCAATGGCGGGACGGCGCCGCTGTCCTTCGTCGAGACGGAGCTGAAGGCGCTGCCGGGGTGAAGCGCCCTTCCCGGCAGGCATCCGAGCAGTAGCGCACATTTTCCCAGTCGCGCGCCCATTTCTTGCGCCAGGCGAAGGGGCGCGCGCAATGGGCGCAGGTCTTGGTCGGCAGGTTGGGTTTCTTGTGCGCCATCAGAGTGGGATGCGTTGAGGTGGTCTCACCGAAAACGCTGAATCCCGCTTTCCATAAGGGGCTGGACCAGGCTGCATGAACGCATGTGAAGGCAGCATGGGCTAGCGCGCGCGCAATTCACCGACGCGCCGGCCCGCGCCGTCCAGCAGCAGAATGCGGCCGCCCTCAGGGCCGTCGAGCCACACGGCCAGGCGGCCTTCGACGCTGGCGATGCCCATGATGCGGTTGCCCGCCGGCAGGTCCAGCGAGGTGTTGGGCGCGCTGCCGGCCTGGCCGCCGGCGCGCTTGATCAACAGCACGACCAGCGTCACGGTGCCCGCCACGATCAGCACACCCATCCCGATCACCAAAGCCTGTAAAGCCCGCATGGACCGTTCCCCCGACACACATGAAGTTCTCGCGGGTGACCACCACGCGGGCCAGCGCGCCGATCGCTTCCTGGCCGATGCCATAGGTTCGCTGTCGCGCTCCCGCGTCAAGGCCCTGATGGAAACCGGCTACCTCACCCTCGATGGCGTGCCCCTGACCGACCCTTCGGCCAGTGTGCGAGTGGGCGGGCGCTATGCGCTGCGCGTCCCTCCCCCCATCCCCGCGACACCCCAGGCGCAATCCATCCCGCTCGATATTCTTTTCGAGGACCGCCACCTCATTGTCCTGAACAAGCCCGCGGGGCTGGTGGTCCACCCTGCGCCGGGAAACGCGGACGGCACCTTGGTCAACGCCCTGCTCGCCCATGCCGATGACCTCTCGGGCATTGGCGGCGAGGCGCGGCCGGGCATTGTGCACCGGCTGGACAAGGACACCTCCGGCGTCATGGTGGTTGCCAAGACCCAAGGCGCGCATGAGGCGCTGTCCCGCGCTTTTGCCGAACGCGACCTGGACCGCGAATACCTGGCGCTGGTCTGGGGCCTGCCGCCGGGGGCCTCGGGGTCCATCGAAGGCGCCATCGGCCGCCACCCGACCGACCGCAAGCGCATGGCCGTCGTCACCCGCAATGGCAAACCCGCGCTCACCCATTGGCGGCTGGAACGCGCCTTCGGCACGGGGGCGGCCCTGCTGCGCGTGAAGCTGGCCACCGGGCGGACGCACCAGATTCGCGTCCACCTCTCCCATATCGGGCACCCGGTGGTGGGAGACCCGATCTATCTGCGGCGCATTCCGGGCGCGGCCTCGGCGCTGGAAAAGCCCGTGCGGGAGGCGCTGCTCGCCTTCCCTCGCCAGGCGCTGCATGCGGCCACGCTGGGCTTCCGCCACCCCGATACGGGGAAGCAACTATCCTTCGCCGCCAAGGCTCCGGACGACATGCTCATGTTACTGGAGGGTCTCGAAAGGTAATCTGACTTATCTGGTCAGTTTTGCTTGCGGCGGGATAAAGGCGGGGGTATTGATGGCCCATCGGCAGCCGAACCGGGCGCCGCTGAGATCCCAGGGCCAGCACCTCGTCGCAACGTGACAGCGGCAGGCGGCCAGGGAGGGCCCGGACAGGATGTGCCAGCACCGCTGAAACCCGACCGCCGTCACGGGGTTGGTATTCAGCACATAGGGTGAGACACTGATGGCTTCCCTTGCGATTCCCATGGCCCCTGAGGGCAATCTTTCGCGCTACCTGCAGGACATCCGGAAATTCCCGATGCTGCAGCCGCAGGAGGAGTACGAACTCGCCAAGCGCTGGCGCGAGACCGAGGCCGCGCACCGGCTGGTGACCTCGCATCTGCGCCTCGTGGCCAAGATCGCGATGGGTTATCGCGGCTATGGCCTGCCGGTCGGCGAGCTGATCTCCGAAGGCAATGTCGGCATGATGCAGGCCGTCAAGCGCTTCGACCCCGATCGCGGCTTCCGCCTGGCCACTTACGCCATGTGGTGGATCCGCGCGGCGATCCAGGAATACATCCTGCACAGCTGGTCGCTGGTGAAGATGGGCACGACGGCGGCGCAGAAGAAGCTGTTCTTCAACCTGCGCCGGCTGAAGGGCCAGCTGGCCGCGCTGGAAGAAGGTGACCTGTCGCCGGAAGTGGTGGCCAAGATCGCCCATACCCTGGCCGTGCCCGAGGCCGATGTGGTCAGCATGAACCGCCGCCTCTCGGCGCCGGATAACAGCCTGAACGCCCCCGTCCGCGCCGATAGCGAGGGCGAGTGGCAGGACTGGCTGGTCGATGACGCGGAAAGCCAGGAAGACGAGCTGGCCGAACGCCAGGACATGAGCAACCGCAAGGCGCTGCTGGCCACCGCGCTCAAGACATTGAACGAGCGCGAGCGGCATATCCTGATCGAACGCCGCCTGAAGGACGAGCCGACCACGCTCGAAGAACTCTCGCAGCAATACAACATCAGCCGCGAACGGGTTCGCCAGATCGAGGTGCGCGCCTTCGAGAAGCTGCAGAAATCCATGAA